>JBBQHV010000028.1:0-12028 GCA_038324295.1 Chthoniobacterales bacterium | reverse complement strand
GCCTTCGTCGCTGGGGAGCGCAGGCTGCTAGCCTGCTGGTTTCGGTTGCCAGCCGAAACGAACTTTAAATCTTCTCGCTTGGCCGCCTGTTGATGCACGCTAGAGCGCAATGGCCTCGCGTGAGCAGAACGAACGCAAGTTTGGCACTTGGGAAGAACTGCCGAATGGTGGGCGACGTTACACCCGAGATTACGTGGGCCGAGCCGGCGGACGCGCGCGCTATATCAAAGAGGTCGACGCCACGGAAACGACCACCCGTTTCGCCCAGGAGGTCTTCGACCAGAGCGACCGCCTCGTCGCGGTGCACGAGAAATTTCCCGTCGATCTAGGTCACAAACAAATATAGAATGGCCTCGACGATGAAGATCACCCGACAGATCGCCGCCGAGAAGATCGCCGATTATCTGCATGGCAAGCTGACCCAGTCGCGACTGGTGGATTGGGCTGAGCACGCGATGATGGAAGAGGATTTCGAGGAGAGCGACATGGAAGTGTTGTCGGATATCGTCGGCTGCCTTGGGCTGGCCGACGTAGCCGAGTTCGGCTTGCGCTGGCAGGACTGCGAAGAATTTCTCCGCCGGCTGGGATACCGCGCCACGGTTACGGTTTCAACCGAATGAAGTGGAGGGATACCTTCTACTTTGGCCTCTGAAAGCCCGGTCTCGCGTACGCTACGTTACGGCTGCCTTCTATTTTCAGCCTCCCATTCCCCGGCGTCTTCTACCAAAACGATCGCCCGACCAAAAACGCGCTCGAGAAGAAGTGGGTCGACAGCACCCGCGAAAAGCTCGGCCATGCGAGCGACATCGATTTTCTCACGAAAACATTTGATCGGATGAAGTGATCGAGGCGCTCTTTCGCTATGGCTGCCGGTTGGCCTGCCATTGCGCCAGCGTCTCAAAGTCGCGGATGAATTAACGCGCGGCGTCGATGATGAGCCTGATGTTGGTGTCGCTGATTTCGAGATCGGACGGCGTTTGCGCTGAGCCGCCCGGTTCCGGATATCGATCGAAGCCTTCAATTCGTCCCAGCGCTTTCCCCGAAGCTTGGTAAGCGGTGACCCGGGCAGTCGCCTTGCCGCACATTTTTCTGGGCAGCGCAGGCGGGTCCCTCGAAAATGGAATCATGACTTCCGACGACACACGCATCGACGAGATCGTTGGCGGCATCTACCGGATCTCCACCTGGCAGGAGCCGTTACGGCATCACCTTTAATCAATTCCTCATCGCTGACGAGCGCCCGGCCCTCATTCACACCGGCATGCACCATCTTTACGAGCCGGTGCGCGACGCCATCGCCAGGTGCTCGATCCGGCGAAGCTCAGCGCTGTCATCCTGCTCCACTGGGAAGGCGACGACAACGGCGGGATGGACCGCTTCATGCGGGCCGCGCCGCAGTCCGAGCTCGTTGGCTCGTTGCTCTCGATTCAGCTTAACGCTTCCGGCTTCGGCCTGACCGAGCGGGTGCGCGGCTTCCGCGACGCCGAAGCACTCGACCTCGGCCGGCACAAGCTCCGCTTCCTCGAGACGCCGCACGTCCATCATTGGGACTCGATGATGGTGATCGATGAGACCACCCGCAGCCTTTTCCCGTCCGATCTTTTCATTCAACCGTCCGACCAACCACCAATCGTGACCGAAGATCTCTCGCGTCCGATGCTCGATTTGTATCGAGCGGCCGGAATTTTCGCGTTACACGCGTGCCCTGCGCGAGAACGAGTTCGCCTATCACGGGACGCTCCTTGGCCGCGAGATCGCCAAGGCCGCGCCGATGTAGCCGCTGCGGGAACTGGATTCGAGATGGATCGCTGAGCGCAGGCGCGAGCACTCCGGCGGCCGCTTTAGACAAACCCATCGCTCCGGCGGACTGTTCTTACCGGCATGGAGATTCATCAGCTCCGCTATTTTGTGGCGGTCGCGGAGGAGGGGAACTTCTCCTACGCGGCGGACCGCGAGCATGTGTCGCAGCCATCGCTCAGTCAGCAAATCCAGAAGCTGGAGGCGGAGCTGGGTCAGCAATTGTTCGATCGGTTGCCGC
This sequence comes from Chthoniobacterales bacterium, assembly GCA_038324295.1. GTDB lineage: Bacteria > Verrucomicrobiota > Verrucomicrobiia > Chthoniobacterales > UBA10450 > Palsa-1392. Next base: position 9,990 of record JBBQHV010000028.1, on the reverse strand, counting down.
GGTCGGTGGTCCTAACTGAGCCCGGCAGACATCTGCTCGAATATGCGCGACAGATTCTGACCGACATCGCCGATGCCCGCCGCTCGGTCGGGGCGCTCGACGGCGAGGTGGCGGGAAGGCTCTCGGTCGGGGCGATTCCGTCGATCTCGCTTTATCTTTTGCCGCGGCTCATCGCGGGCTTTGAACGGGCCTACCCGAAAGTGACATTCGAGCTCTTCGAGGACACGACCGCCAAGCTGGCGGAGCGATTGGAGGAGGGCACCGTAGACGTCGTGCTCGCCTCCTCGGGCGATGAACGGCCGACCCTGGCGCAGCATTCCCTCGGCAAGGAACCGCTCCTCATGCTCTTGCCGGAGAAGCATCGGCTGGCGCGGAAGAAAACGATCGCGTGGAGCGATCTTGCGTCGGAGAAGTTTTTGCTTCTGCACGAAATCCATTCGCTCTCGATCACGGTGCGGCGCTTGCTCGCGGCGAACCATTTGAAACCGGAAGTGGTCCTGCAGGGCGCTCAGCTCGCGACGATCGCGGCGATGGTGGCGGCCGGCCTAGGCGTGACGGTCGTGCCGGAGATGATGGTCCACACGGATTTCGTAAAGGGATGCGTGGCGGTCCCCTTCGCGCGACCCGTGCCGACGCGGGAGCTGATTTTGCTGCGCAATCCGCTGCGCTTCGAAAGCAAAGCCGCCGCGGCATTCCGCGAGGAAGCCGCGACGGCCTTCCGGACCCGGCGCGCGGCCGAGTGATTCGGCCGCTGAACCGGAAAAAACGCGCCGGAGGTTACCTGGTGAGGGCCATCGCGTGAGCGAGGGTGACCATCGGCCAGGCGGCGGTGAGAACGATCACTGCGAAAAGAATGAACTCGGCGGCAACACTCGGCCGCTCGCGTTGCGTGTAGCGTTCGCTCAGGAAGCGAAAAGCGCGCAGGCGAAGCGAATGATTCGATTCAAGCAGCCGACCGTTCGAGGCGTTGCTGCTTAAGGTTAGTGTTTGCATGCCAAAATAACGGGCGGTCAGGGCTCTGGTTGAAATACTTAGTGCGTCTGGCTGCGATAGGCAGCGCTTATAGCGGGCGATCCCATACGAGCAGCCGCTGAAAGAAAAAGGCTCGGCCGGATGGAGCGGGACGCGCGCGCGTTTCGCTTGGTAAATGCCGCGAACGGTGAATAGCATCCCGCGCATGTTCGGAGCGCGACGGGGTAATTTAACACGATTGGCCGCTGCGCTGCTGGTTCTCATGCTTGGCGGCGCATCTTGCGAGAAGCGGCAGAGATTGCCAACGAACATACCGGACCGTTGCAGCCGTGCCGGCTGCCCGGGATCGATGCGGAACTTCGGTGCGGCAAGTTGTCGGTCTTCGAAAACCGCGAAAACCGGGCCGGGCGAAAGATTACCTTGAACGTGGTGATGCTGCCCGCGCTCGAGCCACGCGGGAAGCAGGACCCGCTCTTCGATCTCGCGGGCGGGCCGGGCGAGGCGGCCACGGACAGCGCCGGTTTCTATGCGAAGGAAGGTCGCGAATTTCGCCGGCATCGCGACGTCGTGCTGATGGATCAACGCGGCACAGGCGGATCGAATCCGCTCGCGCGCGCGCCGCATCCGCGCAGCCCGCAGGATTATCTGAGCGAGATGTATCCGGTGGAATATGTGAAGGCGTTGCGCGTGGAGCTGGAGAAGCGCGCGGACCTGACGCAATACACGACCTCGATCGCGGCGGATGATCTCGACGCGGTGCGGGCCTGGCTCGGCTACGACCGGATCAACCTGTTCGGTCTCTCCTACGGCACCCGCGCGGCGCAGGTCTATATGCGGCAACATCCGGAGCATGTGCACGCGGTCATTCTCGCCGGGGTGGTCCCGCCGGGATTGAAAATGCCGCTGCATCATTCCGAGGCGGCGCGGCGCGCGATGGATTTGCTGCTGCGGGAATGCGATCACGACGAGACGTGTCATGCGGCGTTTCCTGAGATCCAAGGCGAGTGGCAGGAAGTGATCGAGCGACTGGAGCGAGCGCCGGCGCGAGTGCCCTACACGCCGCCGGACGGGAGCGCTCCGGTGACGGTGGAAATAGAGCGCGATATTTTCGCGGAGAAGCTGCGCACTCGGATGTATTCACGCGCGACTTCGCGACGCATCCCGTTCATCATCCACGCGGCGGCCCACGGCGACTTCGGTCCGTTTCTCAAGGATGCGATCCCGGCGGATCGGTCGGGCGCTGATTTCATCGCGGACGGGGTGTATCTCTCGGTGACCTGCGCCGAAGACACGCCGTTCATCGACGAGGCGGAAGCCGTGCGGCTGAATGCAGGGAACCCGTTTGGAAATTATCGGGTCGAACAACAGGTGCGCGCGTGCCAGCTGTGGCCGCGCGGCAAAATTCCGGCCGGTTATCACGACCTGATCACGTCCGACATTCCGGTGCTGCTTTTCTCCGGCAATCTCGATCCGGTCACGCCGCCGCCGCTCGGCGAGGAAGTGGCGAGCCATCTGCGGAATAGCCGGCATATCATCGTCCCGGAAGGCGCGCACGCCTTGGAAGGGCTCACCCATCCCGAGTGTCTCGATGAGATGATGCGCGCCTTTCTCGAGAATCCTGATCCGGGCGCGCTCGATGCGAGCTGCGTGGCAAACATGCGTCCGCCGCCGTTCGTCACCAAAGAGTCGGACTAACTTAACTCTGCGGCGGAGTGTTCGGCGCCACGACCATTTGCTCCACATTATCCGGGCTGACAGCGCGGAAGACGACCGCGGCGGCGGCGCCGGCGGCTAACTCCGCGACGAGATGGATCCAGATGTTGGCGAGAGAGTTTAATCCCATCGCCGTGATGCCGATCGCGACCGCCGGATTAAAGGCACCGCCGGAGTAACTCCCGAGCGCAAGGGCGCAGGCGAGAACGGTAAAGCCGATGGCGAGGCCGTAGAAGGAATTGTTCGAGTTGGCCTTCGCGGTCGCGACATTCAAGACCACGAAAGCGAGCGCGAAGGTGCCGAGAAACTCGGCGAGGAAGGGGACGACCGGGCTGGCGAATTGCATCGGCGTGACGGCGGGGTTGCCCTTCATGAAAAGGGCGAGATACGCCGCCGCCACTCCGCCGCAGATCTGCCCGATCAAGTAACCCGGCACATCGGCGGGCGACATTTTCCCGCGTATCCAGATCGCGAGGGTGACGGCGGGATTAAGATGGCCGCCGGAGATGTGACCCGTGGCGAAGATCATGACCATGAGAATGGAGCCGATCGCGAGCGAGGCGATGATGGCGTCCGCGCCGTTGATAACGGTGTTCCCGACGACGAAGACGAGGAAGAAAGTGCCGATGAATTCGCAGATGTATTTGTTCATGGTGAAGCGGATGTGGATGTGGCCGGGCTGGTCGCTTTCTAACAGGCCCGCGGCAGACGAGAAGAAATTTATTTGAGATCGCGGAGGAATGATTAGTCTCGCCGCCGGTGTAAAGTAGCGGTCGCATGCCATGAAACGCTTTCTTCCTTTTGTCATCATCGCCGCCGTCGCGCTCCTGACGGTGGGTATTGCGACCGCCGTTTACCGCACGAAGACAGCCGAGAGTCCCGTTCCTGTGGTCGGCCTCGAGGGGAGTGCAAGACCGGCGGGCGCCACGCCCTCGGAAGCGCCGGAAGATCCGAACCTGCACGCGCGCGGCCCGCGCAATGCGCCGGTGACGGTGATGATTTATGGCGACTTCCAATGCCCGTCGTGCGCGCTGGTTTCGCAAGGGATCGACGAATTGCAAAAGCAATACGAGGGCAAAGTGCGCGTCGTTTTTCATCAGTTTCCGCTCGAGATGCACCGGCACGCGATGGAAGCGGCCCTCGCCGCGGAGGCGGCGGGAGTGCAGGGCAAGTTCTGGGAGATGCACGACACGCTTTACAAAAATCAGCCCGCCTGGGGCGAAGCGACCAATGCCAATATCCTTTTCGACTCCTACGCCGAGTCGATCGGGCTGGACGTCGCGCGCTTCCGCGCCGACCGCCTGGCGCCGGACATCCGGGCACGGGTTGTCGCGGATGCCGCTGAAGGCGACGCTCGGGGGATCAAAGTTACACCCACGGTTTTCGTTAACGGAGTCGAGCTGCGAGCTGGTTTCACGAAGGAGAAACTGCAGGAGGCGATCGAGGCTGCTCTCGCCCCGAAGAAGACTTCCTGAATCATGGCCGGCAAGAGCAGGCGTTTGGCAGGTTGCTCCGCGGTGCTGGCCGGCGTTTTTGCGGCCATCAGGCGCATTCCGACCGAGGCGTCAGGAGCGGTCGCTTCTCTCGCGGCATGCAGCGGAGCCATTCTGAAAGCAAGGCCGGCGATGACACTGATGGCGGTCGCCCTAACGGGCATCGCCGCCTCGTGCCACGCAGAGTTGCCGCCCATGATCGGCAGTTGGGAGGTGACGATTACGTTCCCGAATGGCGAGAGCCATTCATTGCGGTTCGACGCTCAGGACGGCGGCAAGGGCTCTCTGGTCTTGCTCGATGCGCGAGCGAAAGTCTGGAGCCCCGGCAAGCCTGCGGAGGCAAAGTGGGCGCAGGGCAAGGAAAACTCCGTGACGTTTTCCGGCCGTGTCGAATTTCCACTCGGCAACGTCGGGCGCGCCCCGGGGACGCTCGTCTTCAAGGGAAAGCTCGAAAGAGCGAACGCGATCGGGGGCGAGGTGGACTTTTCCCCTCTCGGGGGAGAGCAACCGGCGAAGCACGGCACGTTTAAAGCCGCGCGCGCCGCAGGCGGATAAGGGCTCTTAACGCGAGCCAAATCCCGGCCGGCGGCACGGCGCGTTGATCTCCGTTTTCGATTTTCCACCGCTTTCCCACGTCAGTCGCGAAAAGCGCTCTCAGAGGGCGCGAAAAGTCAAACATTACAAAAATGTTAGATAAAATAGGCGTGACAGCGGAAGCCCTCTCCAAATAGCTTCCATAACAGGTAAAAAATCTTTACCACCTTGTATAACTCACACGAAAGCAAACAATAATTAATGAAAAAGAAAAAAAAATCGTCTCAATCCGCCTTCTTTAATATTCGAGTCCTATCCGGACTTTCTGTCGGCCTGGCCGGCGTCTTTCTGGCGCTGCTCAGTTGTGGCGTGTTTTCCGCAACCACTGCGAGCACGGCACAGGCACAGCAAAACAGCACCATCATCACTCAATCCGATAACCCTCTCGTCCCAGTCGGATTTGATTGCGCTTCGGTTCGCGCCCTTGGCATCGACAAACAGGAAAACCTCCGGGCTGGCGCCATCATGATTGCCTGCGGCATGGCACAGGCCGGTGGATCAACTGACTTCCCTTTCGCTCCGTTCGCGGATCACCTCCAACAGTTGATAGCACCGCTCGCACTGGGCACGACTGACGTCGACCTCATCACCGGCACGCAGACGCCTTCGCACATCGTCGAGTCGGAGACATTCACGGCGGCTAATCCCGATGATCCTAACCAGATCGTTGTCGCCTACAATGACTCCCGCGGCGCGGCCTCCAATCCGGTTAGCTTCTCCGGCGCGTCGGTTTCCTTGGACGGCGGCAACTCCTTCACTCGCCTGACCAGGTCCAATGGCCAGGGACCGTTCGCCAATACCTTTGGTGACCCGGTTATTCTCTATAACCGCCCGACCGGCACCTGGTTCACCGTCTGGCTCGACGGAAGCTGCGGCGGTCAGGGCCTTGGGGGATACAAGTCCGCCACTCCCGCAGACCCGGACAGCTGGACTCATTTCTGCGTGCACAATAATTCCTCCGACGACCGGAACTCTGGTTGGGTCGATAACAACCCGAGCAGCCCTTTCTACGGCCGGATGTATATCTCCTTTAACGACTTCAATCGCGGCGGCGGCGCCCTCTTCGTCCGCTACTCCACCGACAACGGCGCGACCTGGAGCAACGAGAAACAGCTCACCACCGGCTTCGTCCGCGACGTGCAGATCACCGGCGACCCCTCCACCGGCACCGTCTTCCTCGCCGGCATGGACGAAATGGGCGGCGGCCTCAGCAACCGGGCGAACAAGATGTATCGCTCCACCGATGGCGGCGCCACCTGGACCAACACCTATAACGGCCCCACCTTCGCCGGCCCTGGGAGCACCGTCTGCGCATCGAACTCCTACTTTGCCTGCATGTTCTCCGGCCCTGCCTTCTGGCGCCACATGGGCTGGGGTCAACCTGCGGCACTCAACGGCGTAGTGAGCTATGTCTATGACTCCCGCAACACCGGCAACGGCGATCCCGGTAACGTCTTCTACATCCGCTCGACGGATGGCGGCGTCACCTTTAGCGCCCCGTTCCAGTTGAACACCGACACTACCACCAAGCGTCAGTGGCAGCCCAACATCTCAGCCGCCTCCGATGGCAGCCTCCTCGCGGTTTGGTACGACGAGCGCGAAGCCACTGCCCCGTGTGTCAAGGGCAACACGTCCGTCCCGTGCTACAGAATGTATGCGCGCAAGTCCCTCGATAACGGCGCCACCTGGCAACCCGACATGCAGTTCAGCGACGAGGTCAGCCCGCTCCCCGGCCAGTCTGACCCGAACATCGTGACCGAATACGCCGGCGACTACGACTACAGCTACCAGGTCCTCAACCAGCACCTCCATACCTGGACCGACGGCCGCGTGGCCATCAGCGGCCAATCCCAGCAGGATGCCTTCATCGATCGCGACCCGGCCACGGCCGGCGGCGGTGGGAACATCACGCTTCAAGCGCGCCCGCGCCAGCGGGGAGGTAAGACACAAATCCAGCTAAAATGGGATCCGGCCGACGGCGGCACGATCAATGTCCTGCGCAATGGCTCCATCGTGCAGACGACAGCAGATGATGGGAAAACCGTCGACAACATTGGAACGCACACTGGGACAATCACCTATCAGGTGTGTGAGACGGACTCCGGCGACTGCTCAAACGAAGTCCAGGTCCAGGTCCAGTAGTCGTCCGACTACCTTTCGCTTTCCCGGGAGTCGTCCAATCCGACTCCGGAAGGCTCGTCAGGCAACTCACGAACGAAGGGCATTCAGCGGCAACGCTGGATGCCCTTTGTGTTTTCATCCACGACCGCATTTCAGCTTCCTGCTGGGAGTCTCGACCTGCACGATTCCCGAGCTGATCCCGCTTCTCGGCGCGCGCGGCGAAACCCGGGAGGTTCTTTTTAATCCAGCGGATGCCGCCAGTTGAGCCCGGGAAAGCGGGCAAAACCGCGGTCGAGGGTGACCCATTCGCAACCCAACTCGATGGCAAGCGCCGCGTGGAAAGCGTCGGGCACCAGATTGCCGCGGGCGTCGCCCCTGCGGCAGAGTTCGATAAAAATCTTCCAGTGAGCCGCGCCGGGTCCGAGAAGATGAACCTGTTCACGGGAGCGAAAGTCCTCCAGAAAATCCAGCGCCTGGAGCAGCGGCGTGGGCCTTTTGAAAATCTTCGGATGCGTGATGATGCGGAGGCAACCGCTGAGCGCCAGCTCCGACACCGCCACCCCGGGCGGCTCCCGGAGGGCCGATTGAAGCCAACCCTTTATCTGCGGGTGTTGATCGGCGTCCTCGCGATGCGCACAAACGAGGATATTGACGTCCAACAGAATCATCGCGACTCCATCGCATCCAGGAGTGCAGATGACGACGCAAGGTCGATTCCGGGATGAAGGCCCGAACCCTTGAAAGTCTTTAACGGTCGTTCCGCGCTCGATCGTATTGTCTTTCGCCCTTTGGCGAAGGCGGCTCTCAGAGCGTCTTCGATCACCTCCCGGAGGGAGCAATGGCGTTCATGAGAGACCTTCCTGGCCTTTTCCAGCAGCGCATCTTCAATCGAGATCGTCGTTCTCATGCATCAAGGCATATCGTATCTGCATCATGATGTCAACGTCCGGACCTGCCCGGATGAAATGCCGGTGACTTGCGCTGCGAAAGCGAGCGGGTCGCGTTCAGCGAGTGGCTTTCTGAAGACAATTTCTTCGCCCTGTAAACGATTCATTTGTCACGCCTTCGCCCATGGCGCGCGGAGGCGGCTTGGTGAAAGGCAGAACGTCTCACCCGCCACTCGCGCGTGCAGGCAGATCGAGTCACATCGCGAGGCCCGCTCGTCACTCGTCACTCGTCACATTTCACTTGTCACTTTTTCATCAGCGCCTTTCGGATCCGGTCGACGACCCGTGCTTGTTTCCTTGGCGTGAGCTGGCATTCCCAAACCCGCACGACTTTCCATCCAGCTTTTCGCAACGTGCGTATAACCAGCCGGTCGCGCGCGACGTTCTTCGCAAACTTCGGCAACCAAGATTTCGCTCGAGATTTGAGTGCGTAGCTTAATTTGCAGTGTCTTTGTCGATGCCAGAAGCACCCGCCCACAAAAGGAGCGACCCGGCGTTTCAGATTTAATCTGCAGCTCTCCCTTCACATCTACGATGCATGCTGTCAGCTTGAAGAAATGCAATTTCCGGCCACGCCCGAGCCCACGCGGACCGCAAACCTGCGCGCTTGGTATAGCGATTCGTTAGATGCATTCCAACGCGGGGATCCAAACGCCATTCTAGGCGCACTCGCCGCCAATGGTGGGTTCACGCTTCTTCCGACGCAGCGCGACACGTGGATTGCCGAGATCGTCCTCTTACGTTCATGCCTCGGAGAACTGAGCGGCCAAATCTTCTTCGAATTCAGCATCCCTAGGGTCGGCCGCCGGATCGATGTAGTCCTTCTGATTGGACCTGTTGTCTTTGCCCTCGAATTCAAGGTCGGAGACACAAGCTTCGCGCGTGCAGCGGTCGATCAGGTGTGGGACTACGCGCTGGACCTCAAGAACTTTCACGAGGCTAGTCACGATGCATGGATCGTTCCCATCCTCGTGGCGACGGAGGCTATGGTCACTCAACCCATCGAACTTCACGTGGACGAGGATCATGTCTTCCGCCCTGTGACCGCCGACGTTCCGAAGCTGCGCTCCGTGATCGATGCAGCGCTGCTGCGCGTCACCGGCGCGCATGTCGACAGCTCCATTTGGTCAGCGGCGCCATATCATCCGACACCTACAATCGTTGAAGCCGCACGATCACTTTACGCGCAGCATTCCGTCGAAGCGATCGCGCGCTTCGACGCCGGTGCGAAGAATCTGCGACTCACCTCGCGGAGAATCGAGGAGTTGGTTGACGAAGCGAGAGAGACTCGACGCAAGATCATCTGTTTCGTTACTGGAGTCCCAGGAGCGGGTAAGACGCTGGTCGGTCTAAATCTCGCAACGCGTAGGCGCGAACCGAAAGAGCCGACACATGCAGTGTTCTTGTCCGGCAATGGGCCACTCGTTGCGGTCCTCCGCGAAGCGCTAACGCGCGACGAAGTAGCTCGCCGCAGAGGACAGGGCGAAAAAGTGCGGAAGGGAAAAGTCGGAGAAAGCGTTAAAGCCTTCATCCAAAACGTCCATCATTTTCGCGACGACGCGCTGATCGATTCGCGACCTCCGATTGAACACGTCGTCATTTTCGACGAAGCCCAGCGCGCCTGGGATTTGAGACAAACGGCGAACTTCATGAGCAGGAAGAAGAATCGCCCTGGATTCAAACAATCAGAGTCAGAGTTCCTGATTTCCTACATGGACCGCCACAATGATTGGGCGGTAATCATCTGCTTAGTTGGCGGCGGGCAGGAAATTAATACTGGAGAGGCTGGCATCGATGCGTGGCTGGACGCGGTGAACACATCATTTCCTGAATGGCACACCTATATCTCCTCGCGCCTAACCGATAGCGAATATGCGGCCGGCGCCGCGTTGCAGAAGATTGAGAGGAGCGCGATCGCTCATTTCGACGATTCGTTGCATCTTGCTGTCTCGATGCGGTCCTTTCGGGCGGAGAACGTGTCCCAATTCGTCAAAGCGCTTCTCGATTGCCAGAAGGGGGAAGCGCGTGAGGCTCTATCGAATTTCAAAGATCGCTTTCCCATTGCGGTGACTCGCGATCTGAAACTGGCAAAGGAGTGGGTGCGAAACCACGCCCGAGGTTCCGAACGCTTCGGCCTCATGGCGTCGTCG
>JBBQHV010000027.1:0-12434 GCA_038324295.1 Chthoniobacterales bacterium | reverse complement strand
CGCAGATGCAGCGGATGAAGAGCTGACTTGCGATTTTCCAGATTTAAGCGATTCGTTCCCTCCCTCCGGCGCCCAACACTCAACTCTCAGCTCTCAACTTCTTTAGCAATGTCCGTTTCCATCCGACTTCGCCGTGAAGGCACGAAAAATCGCCCGTATTACAAGGTGGTGGTGGCCGATAGCCGCAGCCCCCGCGACGGCAAATTCATCGAGATCATCGGCACCTACGATCCGAAGCTGGAGGGCGAAAACAGCACGCTCAAGATCGATCGAGCCGAGCATTGGATGGCCCGTGGTGCGCAACCGTCGGATACGGTGCGGAGCTTGTTGAAAAAGAACCGCGCGCGCGCGGCAGCGGGTCCGGTCGAGGCGGGTGAGCCTGCGGCCGAGAAAACGCCCGCCCCAACGAAGGCGCCAATCACGCCGGAGCCTCCAGAGCCGGAAGCGGCTCCCGCCGAAGCGACGAGCGAGCAGTTGTAGCCGGGGGCGGTGACCCCGGCTGGTCTGGCGGTCGGCCACGTCTTAGACCAGCCGGGGTCAACGCCCCCGGCTACAACGAGCGCGTTATTGGACAACGCGCCGCCCGCTCGCTAACGTCGGGGCGTGAGGCAGTTTCTCGAGTTCATCATCCGGCAACTCGTCGAGTTTCCCGATGAAGTCATGCTCTCGGAGGTTCCGAATGGCCGCCTGACGGTTTTCCGTCTCAAGATGCGCCAGAGCGACGTCGGACGGATCATCGGCCGCAATGGCCAGACGATCCGGTCGATCCGCGCGCTTCTCTCCAGCGCCGCCGCGCGGCACGGTCAGAAGGCGACGATCGACATCATCGAGTAGCGCGAGCTTCCAGCTTGCGAGGTGGGCAAGGCTGGTAGCTGGCTTCCCGATTCGCCAACGCCGCAAGCTCGCCCCGGCGAGTCCGTCCGGTGGCGGACTGGAAGCTCGCGCTACCGATAAATCTCGACGCTGATCTTTCCTTCCGCGTTGACCGAGCCGCGATACATCCCCGAGGTGTTGAACGGCATGGCGAAGTTGCCCTCGCGATCGAGCGCGATCAATCCGCCGGTGCCGCCCAGTTTGCCGACTTTGTCGATCGCAGACTGCGCGGCCTCCTGCACAGTCATCCCTTTGTAGGCCATCAGGGCCGAGACCTCGTGGGCCACCGCTTCGCGGATGAAATATTCGCCGTCGCCCGTGCAGGAGATCGCGCACGTTTTGTTATCGGCGTAGGTGCCGGCTCCGATGATGGGCGAGTCGCCGATGCGACCGAACTCCTTGTTCGTCGTCCCGCCGGTCGAGGTCCCGGCGGCGAGATTACCCGCCTGATCGAGCGCGACCGCGCCGACCGTGCCGTGTTTGTCCTTCTCGCTCACCGGAGCGGATGAGCCCTTCACCTTCTGCAAGGCCTGCCAACGTTCGTCGGTGTAAAAATATTTCTGGTCGACCAGCTCGACTCCCATCTTCCTGGCGAAGACTTCCGCGCCCGCTCCGGCGAGCATGACGTGCGGCGACTTCGTCATGACGAGCCGCGCCAGACTGATCGGATGGCGAATGTGCTTCACCCCGGCGACCGCGCCGGCGTTGAGCGTTTTCCCGTCCATGATCGAAGAGTCGAGTTCGTTAGTCCCTTCGTGGGTGAAGACGGCGCCTTTCCCGGCATTGAAGAGCGGATTGTCTTCCAGCTTGCGAATCGCGGCCTCGACCGCATCGAGACTGCTCCCTCCTTTTTTCAAAATATCGTAGCCGGCCCGGAGCGCCTCCTCCATCCCGGCGCGATGCGCTTCCTCGTTCGCTGCGGTCATGTTGCTCCGTTCGATCGTGCCGGCGCCGCCGTGCATCACCATGCAAAATTTCATTGCTGTTTGTTTCGGTTGCGCCACGACGGAGCCCGCGAAAAGCAGACCGGCGAGAGCGAGAAGGAGTGGAAAACGGAGCACAGTCGCAAAGTTGTCTGGCGAGATTGTGGCGCGATCTGCGCGACTTGTCATCCCTCCCCCATCGCTTGCCGCTCCAACGAACTGAGGCACCTTCCCTTCGCATGCCGACCCGAGACCAGATTCACCCCGCGCCTAACGAAAGCCGCGTCACCACCCCGGTCGAGGTCGTCGCGGATGTCGGGCAGATGAGCCGTAGTGCGCTCCAGGAAGTCGGGAGCATGTTCTGGTTCATCATCAACACCGCGAGCGAGACCCTCGATCGGGTCCGCCACGGCCGGGCGCCGTTTCGCGCGGCCAGTTTTTTTCGTTACACCGAGCGGGCCGGCGTCGGCTCGGTCCCGCTCGTCGCGATGGTTTCGTTTTTTCTCGGCCTAACGATGGCGCTGTTGACCGGCTACCAATTGGAGCGCTTCGGCATGGAGCGGCTCGTTCCGGGGCTGGTCGCGATTGCTTTCACTCGTGAGCTCGGGCCGCTTCTCACCGGCATCATGCTGGCGGCGCGGATCGGCGCTTCCTTTACCGCCGAGCTCGGGACGATGCAGGTCTCCGAGGAAGTGGAAGCGATCGAAGCGATGGGGATCGGGCCGCTTCGCTTCCTCGTTGCGCCGCGGATGCTCGCGCTCTTCGCGCTCATGCCCTGCCTGAGTGTGATCTCCAGTGCGGCCGCGATCTTCGCGACCGCCCTCATCTCGCGCGCCTATTTCAACATCGCCTTCGTTTATTTTCAGGATCTCGTCATTCACAGCCTGCTCATCCGCGACATCGTCACCGGCGTCTTGAAGAGCTTCATGTTTGGCCTGCTCATCGGCGCGATCGCCTGCTATCGCGGGCTCACCGTGAAAGGCGGCGCGGCCGGCGTCGGCACCTCCACGACTTCGAGCGTCGTCACCGCGATCACGGTCGTGATCGGTTTCGACACGCTTTTCAACATCGTCTACATCGTCTTTTTCCCGTGACGAAACCGTCCAACCATATCGTCGAGCTGCGCGATGTGTATCTCGCTTTCCCACCCAAACGGGTGCTCGAGGGCGTCTCGCTCAAGATCGATCCGCTCGACCGGCTCGTCATCATGGGACAAAGCGGGAGCGGCAAGAGCACCATCCTGCGGCTGATTCTTGGAATTCTGGCCCCGAGCGCGGGCGAGATTTTTTTCAAGCAATTCGAGATCTCGCGCTTGAAGCGGCGCAAGCTCCAGCAGGTGCGCGCGCGGATCGGGATGGTCTATCAATACTCGGCGCTCCTTAGTTCGCGCAACGTGCGCGACAACGTCGCTCTCCCGCTCGAGGAATTGACGCAAAAATCGACCGCCGAGATCGACAAGCTCGTGGACGAAAAACTCGATCTCGTCGGGATGCTCGATTCGAAGGCGCAGATGCCTTCGGAATTGAGCGGCGGGATGCGCAAGCGCGTCAGCCTGGCCCGCGCTCTCGTGATGGATCCCGAGCTGATTCTGTTCGACGAGCCCTCCGCCGGGCTCGACCCGGTCATCAGCTCGGTCATCGACGAGCTCATCATCAGCCTGACCGAACACTCCGAGGTGACTTCGATTATCGTCACCCACGAAATGGAGAGCGCGTTCCGGATCGGCACACGAATGGCTATGCTCTACCAGGGCAAGGTGATCGCAGACGGCACCCCCGCGCAGTTCAAAAAATCAAACAACCCGGTCGTGGAGCAGTTTCTCAGCGGCAGCACCGAAGGCCCTATTCTGGAAGGAAGTAAAGATGCAGTTGCGACGAAATGAAATCATGACGGGCCTGCTCGTGCTCGTCACGGTCGCCGTCCTCGCCTTCATCCTCATCATTCTCGGCGCGCCCGGGCTCTTCCGGCCGCTCGCGGTTTATCGGCTCTACTTCGACAACGCCTCCGGGATCAAGCTCGGCGCCCCCGTCCTCCTCGCCGGCCGCAAAGTCGGGCAGGTGAAATCGCTCAACTCGCCCGTCTCGCGCGAGGAAGCGGCCCACGCCCTCGAAGCCGCCGGGAATCTCGGGAGCGTGACGCAAAACGGTCCGCCCGGGAGTGCGCCCCTCCCGCGTCTCGAGGTCCGGATCGATGTCGAGGTCGATCGCGCCGCTCTCGTCTATAAGAATGCCAACGTGCGCCTGATGACTCTGGGATTGTTAGGCGAAACCGCGATCGACATCTCGGGCGGAAACGATCATTCCGGCAAGGCCGAGCCCGGGCAGGTCTTTGTCGGCAATCGCGTGCCCGATTTTGCCGAGGCGATCGCGAAGTTGCTCGGGATCGTCGGGCCGGTCGCGGCGGAAGCGACCACCACCTTTAAGGAGCTGCAAAACACGAGCGCGAACCTGAGCAAGATCACGGACGAGAACTCGAAGCTGAGTCTCGCCCTCGGGGAATTCAAAACCTTCGGCGAACACCTCAACCAGATCACCGCGGAAGACAGCTCGCTCCAGCAGTCGCTCAAGAACATTCGCGAGATCAGCGATCAGCTGAACCGGGACGACAACATCAAGGTGACCCTGGAAAATTTTCGGGTCTCTTCCGAGAAGCTGAAATCGGCCCTCACCGATATCGGCCCCGACCTCGAGGCGACGCTGAAGAACGCGAAGGATTTCACGGGAACGCTCAAGTCTCAGCCGTGGCGCCTGATCTGGCCCACGACGAAGAAATATCCGGAGGACGAGGCGACGCCGATCCCGGTCCGTCGCGCGACAAAGGTAAAGCGCCGCTAGCCGTTTTAGCCGTTGTAGCCGGGGGCGGTGACCCCGGCCGGTCTGGCGGTTGGCTACGTTTTAGACCAGCCGGGGTCAACGCCCCCGGCTACAACGCCTCACGGCACTTCTTCGATCGTCTCCGGTTCCTCCGGCTCTTCGCCGATTTCCTCCTCGATCACCCGGCGCCGTTTCGGCGAGAGGAACGGACGCAGGAATCCGTAGAGGAGATAGGCGAGGAAAATCACCGCCGCCATCCATTGATAGAATTTTACCGTCACCGCGAGGATCGCGATGAGGAAAAAAAAGCGCGGGATGGAACGCGTCGTCCGCCAGTTCACCGCCTTGAAACTCGGGTAGCGGAACTTGCTAAACATCATGAAGGAGAGAAAAAGCATGAGCCCCGGGAGCGCGTATTTCCAATGGCCGATCGTGCGCTGGCCTTCGTCCAGCCAGAGCAAAAAGAGCGTGATCGACGCGATCACGCCCGCCGCCGCCGGGATGGGGAAGCCGGTAAAATTCTTGTCCCCGCTCCCGCTCGAGCCTTGCGCCGCGACGCAGTTGAAGCGGGCGAGCCGGAGGGCCCCGCAGGCCAGGTAAACAAACGCGATCATCCAGCCGAGGTTTTTGAATTCGCCGAGCACGATCTGATAGACGAGCAGCGCCGGCGCCATTCCGAAGGAAACGATGTCGGCGAGCGAATCGAATTCTCGCCCAAACGCGCTCTCGTGCCCACCGAGCCGCGCCAGCCGTCCGTCGAGCAGATCGAAAATGCAGGCCGCGAGGATGAACCAGATGGCGTCGTGAAAATCGGACGCCGCCTCGAGGAAATCGATCTCGCGCGCGCCATCGTAAATCCGCAGAACCGCGGCGAACCCGCAGAAGAGATTGCCTGCCGTCATCAAATTCGGGAGCAGGTAAATCTTGGGGCTTTGCGATGCGCTCATGATTTCTCAGGAAAGTCGCGCGATCACACTGGAGCCGCCCGCGACGCGGTCGCCCACTTTCACCACGACGGTAGCGCTGAGCGGCAGATAAACTTCGGTGCGCGAACCGAAACGGATCATGCCAAAGCGCTCGCCCCTGGCCAATCGATCGCCCACCTGCGACCAGCCCACGATCCGGCGCGCGATCGCGCCGGTGATTTGCCTGACGACAAGGGTGGCGCGCGGATTCTCGAAGGCCCAGGTCATCGATTCGTTCTTGATCGAGCAAGCGGGATTGCGCGCATCGAGGCAAAGCCCGGCGCGGTGCTCGCGGTAGATGATGCGGCCGTCGATCGGGGCACGATTGATGTGAACGTCGAAGACGGAAAGAAAAATCGCGACTCGGCGCATCGTTTGCCTAACGACTTCGTTTTCCTCCAGCTCGGCAATTTCCACGACCACGCCGTCGGCCGCGGCCAGCACCGCGGCGGGGTCGTCCGGGGCGAGCCGCTCCGGGTCGCGAAAAAAGACGAACGTGTAGCCGATCAGGAGGACAAAGAGGAGCGCGAGCCAGGGCGAAATCCAAAGGCCAAAGAGCGCCAGGAGAAGGAGCACGGCGAAAATCCAGCGTGCTTCAAAAAGCGTTTGCAAGCGCATCAGAGGAGAGAGTTTCGAGTTCGCCGCCGGAGCGGTCAAGTCATCGCCTCCGTCGGTGGCGCAAGCTCCCTCCGAGCGAAGCAGAATTTGGAGTGACCGGACGTGGTTCGCCCGCGATGATCGCCGCCATGCTGCAGCTTCTCGATCATCCGCTGGCCGCGACCCAGCTCACCATTCTCCGCGCGCGGGCAACCCCGCCTAACGAGTTCCGCGCGGCTCTGCAAAAGCTTGCGCTTCTTCTCCTCGTCGAAGCGGCGCAGAGCTGGGAAACCCGGGCCCTCGAAGTGCAAACTCCGCTCCAATCCTGTGCCGGAATCGTTCTCCCGCGTCCGGTCGCGCTCGTCCCGATCCTGCGCGCCGGCCTCGGATTGCAGGAAGGCATGATGCCGCTGATTCCCGGGGCGAGGACCGGCCATGTCGGGCTTTATCGCGACCCGGCGACGCTCCGGCCGGTGAAATATTATTGCCGACTGCCGGAGAATCTCGCCGCCGCGCAAGTGCTCGTGCTCGACCCGATGCTCGCGACTGGCCAGAGCGCGGTCGAAGCCGTTTCGATCGTGAAAGCGGCCGGCGCGGAACGGCTCCAGTTCGTTTGCGTGCTCGCTTGTCCTCCCGGGGTGGCGGAATTGGAGCGAGCTCATCCGGACGTCCCAATCATCGCCGCGGCGCTCGATCCGATCCTGAACGAGAAAGGTTACATCGTGCCCGGCTTAGGCGACGCGGGCGATCGCTATTTCGGGACCGGATGATGCGCTCTCGTGCAGGCTTGCCTTCGCGGCCCGAAACTGTTTGGAATTCCGGATGAACTCGAACGAGCGCCGGATCGAAATCTTCGCGCCTTTTGGCGAAGCGTTTGAACTCACGAAGAAAATCCTCTTTCAGCCCTTCGACATCGGGAAATGGTTCGTCATCGGTTTCGCCGCCTGGCTCGCGACCTTTTTTTGCGGCGGAGGCGGGAGCGGTGTCCGCCGCTGGTTCAACAACGGGGATTGGCGCTGGCAGGCTCATCATCAGGGCCCGCCCTGGTCGTTTCATGATGTCGAGCCCTGGGTTATTCCGGTCGTGCTTTTCGGTTTCCTCTTCGTTCTCGCCCTTGCCCTGCTCTTTCTTTGGCTTAATTCCCGCGGCCGTTTCATGTTCATCGATTGCATCGTGCGCAACCGCGGCGCGATCGCCGAGCCCTGGCGGGAATACGCCGCGGATGGGAATCGTTTCTTCGTTTTCCAACTCGTCCTGGCGCTCTGCAGCCTGGTGGCTGTCGGTGGCCTCGCCCTGCTCTACTTTGTTTCCGCGCATGGCGGCGCCTTTGTCATCGCCCTGCCCTTGCTCATTCTCTTCGGCATCGCCTTCGTCCTCGTCGCGATCGTGATCGCGTTCGTCACTCATCTGATGGTGCCGGTGATGTATCGCCAGCGCTGCGGGGCGATGGAAGCTTTTCGCGTCGTCTGGCTGCTCTTCGTGGAAAATCTGGGGGTCTGCATTCTTTTTTTGCTCTTCATGCTCGTCCTCTACATCGCCGCCGGGATGATCGCCTGCCTCGCCGGTTGTGTGACCTGTTGCATCGCCGCCCTCCCCTACATTGGGACGGTCATTCTGCTTCCGGTCGTGATGACGCTTTACGCTTTCCCGCTCTGTTTTCTCCGGCAATTCGGCGACGCCTACGATGTCTGGGCTGTCGTTAGGCCGACTCAGCCACCGCCTCCGCCGCCCTCCGTTCCACCGGTCCAGGAAAGTTTGCCGCCCTCGTGAAAAACCCACTCTCGCCTAACGAGCGCAGGGGACGCGCGATCGCCCTCGCGGTTTTGCCCTGCCTGCTCATCTTCCTGAAAACGGTCCGCACGGACGCGGCTCTGGGTTGGTTTCCCTTCCCCACTTCCTGCGGCGCGGTCACCGGTTTGCCCTGCATTTTTTGCGGGACGACCCGGGCCGTTCACCTTTTGCTGAACGGCGACTTTGCCGGCGCGCTCTATTTTAACTGGCTCGCCTTCCCGCTCGTGGCGGGGGCGGTGGGGCTGTTCATTTTGTTCGGCACGGAAATTTTGCTCGGTCGCCGCTGGCTCGGGCGGATGCCGTCGATTCTATTTACGCGCCGCTCCTTTAGCGCCTGCGCGCTCGCGCTCCTCGCGCTTTGGAGCTTGCAGGTTTACCTGGCCGTTTCCCAGCACAAGAGCGAGCTGCTCAATCCGAGCGGCCTGCTCTATTCGTTAGTCGTCAAATAAGCTCGGTCGCGGCCCAGAATTTTTGAAAGGCGCTCGGCCAGCTGCGATCGGCCACGCTCCGCCGGGCCGCCGCGCTCATCTTCCTGCGCAACGGTTCGTCTTCCGCGAGCCGGCGGACGGCTTGCGCGAAATCGACCGCGTCCCGAGATTTCGTGACCAGGCCATTCACCCCGTCGCTGACCAGTTCTTTCGGTCCGCCCTCATCGGAAACGATCACCGGCAAGCCGGCGGCCTGCGCTTCGATGATGACGATGCCGAAGGTGTCGGTCGTGCTCGGAAAAACGAAAATGTCAGAGGAGGCGTAGGCGCGGGCGAGGGCTTCTCCCGTTAGGTAGCCGGTGAAGCAGGCGTCCGGCAACTGTTCGCTGAGCGCTTCAGAATAGGGCCCATGCCCGACGAGCGAGAGCTGCACCGGCACTTTCTCGTCACGCAACTTGCGAAAGGCCTGCACGAGCACATCGAGATCTTTTTCCTTCGAGATCCGGCCGACATAAAGCAGCCGCACGCCATTCCCGTCGCTGCCAAACTGCTCCCAGAAATTCGCCTCGCCCCGAGCCGGGGTGAAGAGCTGCGTATCGAGTCCGCGCGGGAGGATTTTCAGTTTGGCCGGGTCGATCCCGCGGTCGATCCAGCTCTGGCGATACTGCTCGGAGTTCACGAAAATCGTGTCGAGCTGCCCGTAGAACCAGTGCATGTATTTCCAGGCCAGGCTCTCGAGAAAACTGTCCTCCGTCAGGATGCGGATGTATTGCGGGAAATCGGTGTGATAGATGCCGCTCGTCTCGAGGTTCAACATTTTGGCCGCTAGCAGCGCGGTGAGGCCGATCGGGCCCGGGGTGCTGATGACGACCTCGGAAAAATTCTCGCGCTGAATGTAATCGAGCATTTGCAGAATGGGCGGGAAGCTCAGTTTCTGCAGCTCGTACTCGGGGAGCTCGAATTCGCCGATCGGTTTGAAATTTTTGATCGGCAGGCCGTCGATCGTGAGCTCGCCGCGCGAGGTGACCACGACCAGATCGCGACCGGAGTCACGCGCTTCCGCCGCCATTTTGCGAATCGTGGTGGAGACGCCGTTCACATCCTCGAGCGTGTCGGTGAACCAGGCGCGCTTGTTGTTCTGCAGAACGGGCGGGATCGCGCCGGTGAAGTCGCGACAGACTTCGCGCAGCCAGCGGCGCGAGGGCGCCTGGCTGTGAAAGGCATAAATGTAAGGGGCGAGCACGACGAGAATCGGCGCGATCCCGGCGAGCGCCTGGATGCTCTCGATCACATTCCCGGCGTTGAGCTGCTGCATGAATTTTTCGAAGAAACGAAAGGCAAGCTGCTCGCAGGCGGCGTTCGCCATGATGAAAGTGCGCCGCTCGGGCTCGGCGATCTCCGCGGTCCCGCGCGCCAGCCGCGCCTTCACTTCCGGCTGCGCGAAATACCCGGAAAGCTCGCGCCAGAGGGAAATGTTTCCGGGCTTCGCCAGGTCGAAAATTTTCCCGGAAAGAATCCCCTGGGTAACGAAGCCGGCTTTCTCGCGGAGGGTGAATTCGGTCGGGTCCCGCCCTTCCATGAAACGCGAAAACATTTTCTCCACGAGCCCGGCGCTCGGCCCGAGCTTCTCCGTGAAGCGATCCTGGATGAAGGCCGAGAGCGTGTTGTAGAAACCGTGGGAAAGCGCCAGAGGCGTGCCTCCCTCTCCGTGCGCGGTGCAGCGGCCGGCCCGGAGGTGCTCGAGGAATTCGTTAGGCGTTTTCGCAGCCGGCGTTTCCGTAAACGCCGAGCCGACAAAAATGCCGCCGTGATCGTCGGAGCCGCCGACGAGGATTTTTTTCCACGGCTCGGGATGAGTCGGGGCGAGATTATGCCGCTCGGCGAACGCGTCGATTTTTTCCGGCGTGAGCTGGCCGAGAATGTGGCGGGTGAGGTCGCTGAGAAGCGTGTCACGCAGGCCGTTGATCCCTTCGAAATGCCGGAAGAGCAGGATCAGGCGCTCGAGATGCGAAGTGCTGAGCTTGCCGTTGATGCTGTAGAGCGGATGCGCGACGGCGTGAGCGATGGGCGCGTTTTGCAAGAATGCCTGGAGCTCGAAAATGTTCTCGCGCAGCTTGGAAATTTCCGCGTGCTGCGTCTCGGTGAGACCCCAGACGAGCAGATTAATCTTACATGGGTCTTGAGGAAAATATGTCGTAACTTGCTCGCTAATAAAAGTATCGCCAAACTGACCAAGCGCCAGACAACCATCGATCGTGTCGTGATCGGTCAGCGTCACAAAATCCATTCCGGCCGCTTTCGCTTTCCCGTGCAACTCGATCGGATCCGAAAAACTGTCGGGAAAATCGAGCCGCCGAAAGAGCCAATCCTCCGAGCGATCGCTGAATTTGGAATGCAGGTGAAGGTCGCAGCGGCTCATGGCAAGGCGGATTGCGGAACGCGCAATGCGGAATCTTCCAGCCATTGCTCGTAGGTCGTCGCCGCGCGATCCCGCAATGCTTGCGTGATGATTTCGCGCACCTGCCGCCAGATTCCCGGATACGAAATATCCGGCGGATGCAGGCTGAGGCGAAGGAGCGGGTTCCTCGCGAGCCGAGTGAAGAGCCAGCGATTCCAGCCCAGGCTCGCGCTGCGCCGCCAGCCGCTCCGCACGCTGTAGACGAGCGATTGCGAGGCGATCTCCCGGCGCGCGGCAAAATCGCGCACCGCGCGCAAGGTCGTCGTGTAAATCATCCCGCGATCGATCGCCGCCCGCTCCGCCTCCGCGCTGAGCAGCCAGGCCGGGGCGATGAATCCGCGCGGGCGGAAACCGCGCGCTTTAAACTCGCGCTGCCCCTCGCCGATCAGCCGGAAGGCCTCGTCGTATTTGAGATCGAAAAATTCTCCTTCATCCGCGGTGTAAAAACGGGTCACGACTTTTTCGCGGGTGGACTCGTTAGGCTGGCGCGGGCGTTCGTGGAAGAAACCATGGAGCACGATCTCGCTCCCCTGCTCCTGCAAGGTTTTCAGCCACTCGCAAAATCCGCCGTCCGCCATCGAGCGCCCTTGCCGATGATAATCGGGCACGACCAGAAGCGAAAAGGTCGTCACCCCGAGAGCGGCGATTTCGCGCACGATTTCTTCCGTGCGGGCGCGCGTCGCCGGGGCGACATCGTGAATTGAAACGACGAGCGCGCGTTGCACGCGGCAGCTTCGCCCGCCGGACAACCGAATAAAGCGCAAACTATCGGCGCTTTTACAGCCGGCAGATCAGCTCGAATTCTTTCTTGCCTAACGGCTGCACCGAGAGCCGCGAATTCCGCAGGAGCACGATCTCGCGCAACTTCGGCTCCGCCTTGATCTGCTCCAGCGTAACCGGCTTCTTCAGCGCCTTGACCGGTTTCAGCTCGACCGCGCTCCAGTCTCCTTCCTTCGCCGTCGGATCGGGAAACGCCTCCCGCGTCACCTCCGCGATCCCGACGACCGCCTTCTCGCTCACGCTGTGATAATAAAAGACCGCGTCCCCCTGGCGCATCGCGCGAAGATTGTTCCGCGCCTGAAAATTCCGCACCCCGGTCCAACTCGTCAGGCCATCGCGCACGAAATCGTCCCACGAATAAGCCTCCGGTTCCTGCTTCACGAGCCAGTAATGTTTCATCGCGATTTCGATAACACATTCCGCCCTCGCGCGACAACTCGCACCCGCCGGCGAATTCCGGGGAGGACGGGGTGTTACCCCGTCGATCGGCGGAGTCTCCGCCGAGCCCTCGCAGCGGTCTGCGAAACGAGCTGTTCGTCTCCCGAGTTGCGCTCCGCGCAAATTGCCGCGGGTGAGACTCACCCGCGCGCGACGGGCTAACAGCCCGTCCTCCCCGGACCCAAAAAAACGCGCGCTTCTAAGATTCGACAAGCGCCCGGTTCTGCTTCAAAATCGCCCACATGTCGCGCCTCCCGTTCATCACTTTTGAAGGCTCGGAAGGCTGCGGGAAATCCACCCAGGTCCGCCTCCTGGCCGAGCGCCTAACGAGTGCGCACGTCCCCCTCCTCATCACCCGCGAACCGGGC
>JBBQHV010000026.1:0-12625 GCA_038324295.1 Chthoniobacterales bacterium | reverse complement strand
CTTTCGTCGACGTCACTTTCTGGGGCCGGACGGCTGAAGTGGCGGGCGAGTATCTCAAGAAAGGCCGCTCCATTTTCATCGAAGGCCGGCTCCAGCTCGACACCTGGGATTACAAACAATCAGGTCAAAAACGGAGCAAGCTCAAAGTCATCGGCGAAATGATGCAGATGCTCGGCAGCCGGCCTGGCGTCGGCGGTGGTGGGGGTGGGGGTGGAGCGAGCGACGAACCGGAAGAACCGCCCCGCGGGCGCGCGAGTGGCGGCGGCAGTTCGCGCGGAGCCGCCCCGAAGGGCGCGCCCCCCGAACCGGACGACGACGAGATTCCGTTTTAACCGTTGACGCCACACGTGTGGATGGCAGCATGCACGTGTATGAAAGAGAAGCTCACCCTCACCGTCAACCGCGCCGCAATCGCGAAAGCGAAAGCGTACGCGAAGCGCGAAGGCACCTCTCTCTCCCAACTGGTCGAAGAGCAGTTTAACGGATTGGGCGAGAAATCCTTCGCCGAGAAATGGCGCGGTAAATTCAAAATGCCTCCTCCCGATCCGTCCAATCCTCGACTCACTTACCTGCGCAAAAAATATCTCGGCACCAAAGAGTGAAGGTGTTGATCGATACCGACATCCTTCTCGATATCGCACTGGATCGCGCGCCGTTCTTTGATGACAGCCGTGCGGTGTCCGATTGGTGTCAATCGCACCGTGCCTCGGCCCTCGTCGCATGGCACACCATCTCGAACCTTTACTATCTGCTGCGCGGCGCGCGTTCCGACGTGGAGGCTCGCAATTTTATCGGTGAGATTCTCCGCTTCGTCGTGGTCGCTGGCGGCGGGAGCGCAGAGGTGCGACACGCCCTTACTTTGCCCATAAACGATTTTGAAGACGCCCTCCAGGTAGCGTTGGGTCTGGCGGGCCACGCCGATTGTATCGTGACGCGCAACCTTCGTGATTATCGCGGCTCACCGATGGTCTCGCTGACTCCCAAAGATTTCCTGCGCCGTTTCGCGGAAAGATGAACAGCACCGAAGCCTGCATCGCGCTCAACATGGTGGCGAAGATGGGGCCGGTGCGGTTGCGCAAGTTGCTCGAAGTTTTTGAAACGCCGGAACGCATTCTCTCAGCGAAGCGCAGCGAACTGCGCACCATCGACGGCATCGGCAACGAAGTCGCAGAGCAGATCGCGAATTGGGAAAGCACCGTCGATCTCCCCGCCGAGCTGGCGCGGATTCGCGACTTCGGCGCCAAGGTCATCACCGCGCAATCGCCTGAATATCCGCGGCAGCTCCGCGAAATTCACGCGCCGCCCATCGTGCTCTACGTCTGGGGCGAGCTGACCGAGCGAGATCAGCATGCCATCGGCGTGATCGGTTCGCGCCGGACGAGCCATTACGGCGCGGAGTGCGCGAAGAAACTTTCCTACCAGCTCGCCTATTCCGGCCTAACGATCGTGAGCGGACTGGCCCGCGGGATCGACACCGCAGCGCACCAGGGCGCGCTTGCCGCCAAAGGCCGCACCATCGCCGTGATCGGTTCCGGTCTCGCGAAACTTTATCCGGCGGAAAATGCCGCGCTCGCCGACAAGATTCGCGACGGCCAAGGCGCGATCGTCTCCGAGTTCTCGATGGAGATCGAGCCCGATCGCCAGACCTTTCCGATGCGCAACCGCATCATCAGCGGCTGGAGCCACGGCATTCTCGTGGTCGAGGCCGGCCTGAACAGCGGCGCGCTCATCACCGCGTCGCAGGCGATCGAGCAGGGCCGCTCGGTTTACGCCGTTCCCGGCCACATCAATGCCCCGACCGCGCACGGCTCGAACCGCCTCATCCAGCAGGGCGCAAAACTCGTCATGGACGCGAGCGATATTCTCGACGACCTGCAAATTTTGCTCCCGGAAAAGCAAAAAATTCCCGTCGCCGCAGCCCGCGTGATCCCGGAATTATCGGCCGACGAGCGGCGCGTTTACGATGCGATCCACGCGACCGAAACGCCGATCGACCAGATCGCGGACGGCTGTGATCTGCCGAGCGCGACAGTCTCTTCCGTGCTCCTTCGCCTCGAGCTGAAACGCCTCGTGAAACAGCTTCCCGGCAAACATTTCGTGAAGCTCTCGTAAGGCAACGTCCTTCCGCTCTTTGCCGGTCTGCTTTCCACTTGGACCAAAGAGTGGTTAACTTGGCCCATGGCGACGCTTGTTTCCGAAAGCGCAGCGGTGGAAAGGCAGCTCTGGACGGACACGGATTTCCTGGAGTGGCTCGAGCCGGGCAGGCATGCGGACCTCATCGATGGAGAGAAATTCATGCATTCACCAGTAGCGCTTGTTCACGCCGACCTTTTGAATTTTCTGGATCGACTTCTGGCATCTTATCTCGAGCGCACTCGTCTGGGCGGGCGTCTTTATCGCGAAGTGGTGGCGGTGCGGTTGAGCACGCGCAATGTTTTCCTGCCAGACCTCGCCTGGTTTTCCGAATCGCAAGCGCCCCGGCTGGGAGAAAGCCACGCGCCTTTCGCGCCCGTTTGGGTCTGCGAAGCGCTCAGTCCGCGCACCGCGGATCGCGATGTGGGGCCAAAATTCGCCGCCTATGAGGAACACGGCGTGCGCGAGTACTGGGTTCTCGACCCACAAACTGCCGCGCGTCGCTTTTATGCCTTGGAGGGGGAAGTCTTGACCGAGTTTGCCCACGGCGAAGAGTGGATTGCGAGCCGGGAAATCGCGGGCTTTCGCGTGCGGCGCACCTGGTTGAACGCCCGGCCTCATCCGCCGGTCGCGGACTGTCTGCGCGAGATTTCTTAGCGGAAATTGTAGGGCTGTCGCTTCGCCTGCCCCGATTCCTCCGACTTGCAAAGCTGGCAAACGAGGTCTAGTGGGCAACCCTTCATGCCCAAAACCCTCATCATCGCGGAGAAGCCGAGCGTCGCCGGCGACCTCGCCCGCGCCCTCGGCAACGTCCCCAAGAAAGGCGAAATCAACGAGAATAACGAATACGTCATTGCCTCCGCCGTCGGCCATGTCGTCGAGCTGGAAATGCCCGAAGACATCGACAAAAAGAAGTACGGCTTCTGGCGCCTCGAGACGCTTCCCATCATCCCGGAAAAGTTTGGCCTTAAACCGATCGCGGATTCAAAACCCCGCTACGACCTCCTCAAAAAACTGCTTCATCGCAAAGACGTCGAGATGGTCATCAACGCCTGCGACGCCGGCCGTGAAGGCGAGCTGATTTTCCAAAATCTCTACGCGCTCTCGAAATCGAAGCTTCCGGTGAAACGCGCCTGGATGCAGACCATGACGACCGAAGGCATCCGCGAAGCCTTCAAAAAACTTCGCGACGGCGAGCAGATGGCCGGCCTCGCCGACGCCGCCCGCTCCCGCAGCGAGAGCGACTGGCTCATCGGGATCAACGGCACCCGCGCCCTCACAAAACGCATCTTCGGCTCGCGCGCCGGCAACGTCGCCACCGTCGGCCGCGTGCAAACGCCGACCCTCGCCTTCGTCTTCAATCGCGAGCTCGAGATTCGCAATTTCAAACCGCGCGATTACTGGCGCGTCACGGCGAAATTCCAGATCGCCAAAGGCAACTACGAAGGCGTCTATCAGCGGCCCGATTTCAAAAAAGACCGGGACGACGAGCACGACCGGATCGATCGCATCTGGGAAAAAGAGAACGCCGAAGCGGTCCTCGCCGCCTGCCAGGGTGAGCCGATCGCGGCGGTCAGCGAGCAGAAAAAATCGTCCAGCCAGGCCTCGCCGCGTCTCTATGATCTCACCACTTTGCAGCGCGAGGCGAACGGCCGTTTCAGCCTGCCCGCCAAGCGCACGCTGCAAATCGCGCAAGCCCTTTACGAGCGTCACAAAGTCATCACCTACCCGCGAACCGATTCGCGCGCGCTCCCGGAAGATTACATCCCGACCTGCAAGCAGACGTTAGGCAACCTCGGCGCCGATCTCGCCAAGCATGGCCAGACCGCGCTCGAGAAAGGCTGGGTGCGGCCGAATAAACGCATCTTCAACAACGCGCAGATCTCCGATCACTTCGCCATCATCCCGACCGGCACCGAGCCCAAAAATCTCGATGAGATGGAGAGCAAGATTTACGACATGATCGCGCGCCGCTTCGTCGCGACGTTTTTTCCCGCGGCGGAATTTGATGTCACGACCCGTCTCAGTCGGGTCGCGGGCGCGCACGATTTCAAGACGGAGGGCAAAGTCCTCACCGTTCCCGGTTGGCTCGCGGTCTATAACAAGACGACGGTCGACGAGTCGGCCGATGCGAAAGCGTTGCCCGCCCTAACGAACGAGGACAACGCCCAGGCCAAAACCCTTTCCGCCGATCTGCACGCCGAAGCGACCAAGCCGCCTCCGCGTTACACCGAGGCCACTCTCCTCTCGGCGATGGAGCGCGCCGGCAAACTGGTCGACGACGAAGAGATGGCGGAAGCGATGAAGGAACGCGGCATCGGCACGCCCGCGACCCGGGCCGACATCATCGACGGTCTGATCTATCAGAAATACATGGAGCGCATGCAGCGCGAACTCGTGCCCACGACGAAAGCGGAATCGCTCCTCCAATTCCTCTCCGCCGTCCACGCCGACGCCCTCACGAAACCCGACATGACCGGCGAATGGGAGTTCAAGCTTCGCCAGATGGAGCAGGGAAAATTTCCGCGTCGCGACTTCATGGCTGAGATCGTTGCGGTCACGAAACGCCTCGTCGAGCGGACGAAGAATTTCGAAGAAGACGAATCCAACTCGCGCGTCACCGACATCATTTCGCCGACCGACGGCCGGCCGATGGCGGAGACTTTGCGCGGCTACAAATCACAGGATGGCGCGCTCATGATTTACAAGATCATGAGCGGCCGAAAAATCGAGGAAGCGGAAGCGCGCGAGCTCGTCGAAAAGGGCGAGATCGGTCCGCTCGACGGCTTTGTCTCAGCGAAAACCGGCAACCGGTTCCCTTCGAAGATCCGGATCGTGGAGGACGAGAAAAAGCCCGGCCAGAAAAAAGCGGAGCTGGATTTCGGCAACAAAGTCGACCTCAACACGCTCGTTCCGTTCTGGACCGATCCCGCGACCGGCGCGGAGCTTTGCGAAGCGCCGACCAGTTACGTCCTGCGCGAACGGGTGGGCGACGAATGGAAAGAGACGTTCAAAGTCGGGCGGCTCATGTGCCAGAAGGAGATCGCGCGGGAGCAGGCCATTGAGCTCGTGACGACGGGAAAAACCGGGCTGATCGAAAAGTTTACCTCGAAAAAAGGCCGGCCCTTCGACGCTTTTCTCGTTAGGCAGGGATCGAAGATCAGTTGGGAATTTCCGCCGCGGAAGCCGCGGGAAGGCGCGAGCAAGAACGGCAAAGGCGCGCCGCGCAAAGCAAAGCCGCCGCTCGATCTCGCGAAAGCGGTCAAGCTAAGCGAAAGCAAAATCCATCACGGCGATCTCTACCAGACGGAAGATTCTTTCGTCGTCGCGAAGCCGCAGGCGGACGGTTCGCCGCGGGTTGTTTTTCAACTGAAGCGCAATCTTTGCGGGAAGGAAATTTCGGCGGAGGACGCCGAGCGCCTCGTCGAGCTGGGCAAAACCGGATTGATCGAAGGCTTCGTCTCGAAACGCGGCTCGCACTTCAGCGCCTACCTCACCCTTTCGAAGGACAAGAAGAAGGCCGAGTTCGAGTTTCCGCCTCGTTAGGCGCATAACGCACAAACTTGGAGGGCGGAGCTCCTGCGACGCCTGCCGCGCGGTCTCGCAGGAGCTCGACCCTCCAGGTTTCCGCGGAATTCGCTTGCGCTCCGCTCGCCTACCAAGTGTAGTGTCAGCTTGGTTCTTGGCTACATCATGCGTTGCCCAAAGTGCGGAAATAACGATGACAAGGTCATCGATTCGCGACAGTCCCGTGACAATTCCAGTATTCGCCGCCGCCGTGTTTGCCTCGCCTGCTCTTTCCGTTACACCACCTACGAGCAGATCGAGCGCGCTCATCTCCGCGTCATCAAACGCGATCGCACACACGAAGCTTTCGATCGCCGCGAGCTTTCCAATAGCATCGCCAAAGCCTGCGAGAAACGCTCCATCAGCCTCGTCGGGCTCGAAGAAACGGTCGAGGAAATCGTGCACGAAATCGAAACGAGCGGAAGCGAAATCACTTCCACCGAGATCGGCGAGAAGGTCCTCAAGAAATTGCGCGACCTCGATGAAGTCGCCTACCTGCGTTACGCCTCGGTCCATCACCGTTTCGAAAACGTCGATCGTTTCGTCGATGAAATTCAGGCGCTCGCCCGCCGGATCAAACCGAACGCAATGCAACGTGAGCTTTTCCCCGAAGCGGTAAAAAATGGTCGCGTTTAAGGAAGAATTTCCCTACCTGCGGGCCGAGTCCGGCCAGCTCTTCGAGTTCAATCGCGACTGGCTGCACGACGCCATCACGGAGGCGGCCGATCGCGCCGGCTACCCGAGCTGGTGGCTGACCGAACACGTGACCGAAAGCATCACGTTTTATCTGCGCCTGCGAAACGACGAAGCGGTCGTTGCCTTCAGCCAGCTCAATCAAACCGTCCGTTACGTCCTCAAAGTGATCGGCTACAAGGAAATCGTGCCGCATTTCCGCCCCGCCCCACCGCCGCTTTCGATTTCACTTTTCGAAATCGCGGAAGCCGCCGGCGACGGCTACGAGCTCGCCTTTTTCGATCTGCTCGAGAAACGTGTCGCCCGGATCGTCGACACGGGCGCGACGAGTCTGCACTTCTTCGGTCTCCAGCCCGCGATCAAACATCTCTGCTCGGCCAAGACCTGGACCCGCGCCTGCGACGCCTTGCGCGAGGAAGTCGCCTGCTTCATCCGCGAAAAACTTCTGAGCGGACCGGACATCCCCAATCTGAGCTGCTCGATTCGATGACGATTTTCGAAAAAATCGTCGCGCGCGAAATCCCGGCGAAGATTGTTTTCGAAGATGACGACGTGATCGCCTTTCACGACGTCGATCCGAAGGCGCCGGTGCACGTTCTGATCGTGCCGAAGCGCGTCATCCCGCGGCTGGCCGAGGCGAAGGAATCGGACGAGCCATTGTTAGGCAAGTTGATCCTGACGGCCGCGAAAGTGGCGCGTGATCTCGGGATCAACGAGAGCGGCTACCGTGTCGTGATCAACAGTGGCCCAGACGCAGGCGAGAGCGTGCCGCATCTTCATGTGCACTTGTTAGGCAAGCGCCCGCTGTCCTGGCCACCGGGTTAGGCGAGCGGGTTTCGCGGGATGGATTTCGCCTCGCCCTTCCTCGGCGTCTTCGCCTGGTGGCGGCGCACCCGCTGCAAATTCCTTCTCGTCCTGACGCTGCTCTGTCTCGTCCTGCGCGAGAATTATCCTTTCTCGCACTTCCCCATGTATGCCTCCTTCAGCAAGAAGACCTATTACCTCTATCTCACAGACGTCGATGGAAACGAGATCCCGACAAAACCCTTTGCGATCTCAAATTCCACTCTCAGAAAGATCTTCGATTCCCGGAAACGAATCGCCCGGAAACGCTTCGCGGATTCCGCCCGCGCCGAAGCGGAGGCCGGGCGAGCGCTGCTCAAGTACCTGGAGGATCTTCCGGTCGCGAAACCGGAGATGAAAAAGCGGCTCGCCGGTGCGCAGGTCCAGCGCGTCGACGTGCATCAGGAAGGAGCGCAGTTGATCCTGCAAAAGCACGCCGTGACGACCGCGCCATGACCGCGCCGCGACCGATTCCCGTCTTCGCCCTTTACGAGCGCCTCGTGATGCGGGCGCTCTTCGCCTGGGTCGTTTTTCAGGCCACGCCGAAAGGGCTGATCGTAAGCGGGATTCCTGCGCCTAACGGATTCGCGCGCCTGGTCGATCTTCATTTCCTGCTCGCTCCACCTGTTTTCGTTTTCTGCCAAAAGCTGCTCGTCGTCGCGCTCGTTCTCTACGTCTTGCGGGTCGTCGTTTGGCTGGCTCTCCCGATAGCGCTCTTCCTCCACGTGGCGATCAACGCGGTCGTGAATTCCCAGGGGGGAATTCAGCATGCCATGCAGATTGTTTCGCTCGTTTTGCTCGCGCAAACAGCGGCCCACTTCTACGGACTTTGGCGACGTCGTCAGGGCGAGTCGCGTGGGCTGCTTGAGAGCCGCGCCATCTGGTGGTCGCAGCAGGCGATCGTCGCCGTTTATCTCGTCGCCGGGATCACGAAATTGATCGTGACCAAAGGGAAGTGGATTTTCGACGCGCGCTGGCTCGGCGTCTCCATCGCCAAATCCGCCTACATGTCATTTTACGACACTCACAATCAGGCCGAGTTGCAGCAGCAACTCGCGGTCGCGCATTTCGCAGTTACGCATGGCTGGATCATCATGCTCATCGCGGCGCTGGGACTCTTCCTCGAACTCGGTTCGCCCTTGATGCTGATCAACCGCGTCTGGGCCGCGGCGCTGGGCTGCGCGCTGATTGGTTTTCACGTCGGCCTGACTCATTCGATGGGCCTCTCATTCGTCTACAATCAATGGCTGCTCCTCATCTTCATGGTCAACGTCCCCTACTGGATCGCGACCGCTGGCGGAAAATTCTTCCGGCCGCCATACGCTACATCCCCATGATCTGATAGCCGCCATCGACGTAAATCACCTGACCGGTAATCGCCGCCCCGCCGTCGCTCGCGAGAAATAATCCCGTCTGCCCGATCTCGGCCGGATCGCAGCTGCGCTGCAACGGGGCGCGTTCCTGGTAGTGTTTCATCATCGAGGAAAAGCCGCTGATCCCGCGCGCTGCGAGCGTGTTTACGGGACCGGCCGAGATGCAGTTTACGCGGATTTTTTTCGAGCCGAGATCGTAGGCGAGATAACGCGTGCTCGCTTCCAGGCTGGCCTTGGCCACGCCCATCACGTTGTAATGCGGCACCACTTTTTCGGCGCCGTAGTAAGTCATCGCGACGATGCTTCCGCCCTCGGTCATGAGCGGAGCGGCTTCGCGGGCGAGCGCGACTAAGGAATAGGCGCTGATGTCGTGCGCGGTGCGAAAGGCCTCGCGCGTCGTGCTAATGAAATCGCCTTCGAGCGCTTCTTTCGGGGCGAACGCAACCGAGTGGAGGAGAAGGTCGAGCCGATTCGTTTCGCCTCGCACTTTCTCGAAGAAACCGCTGATTTCCTCATCCTTGGACACGTCGCAGGGCCAGAGCGGCGTGCTTTCGCCAAACTCGCCGACCAGCTCCCCGACGTTTTCTTTCAGCCGCTCGCCCTGATAGTTGAAAATCAATTTCGCCCCGGCCGCGGCCCAGGCTTTCGCGATCGCCCAGGCGATGCTGCGTTTGTTCGCCACGCCGAAGACGACGCCGGTTTTGCCCGCAAGAATTTGGTCTGCCATAACGCGGGAAGTTTAGCGGTTTTGCGGAAGGGGGAAAGCGCGCGGGTCGCAATCTTTCCGCTTCCAGCCGATAGTGCGACGATGAAAGCGAAAGTGTATGTGACGCCCAAGGAAACGGTGCTCGATCCGCAGGGCGCGGCGGTGCGCGAGGCGATGCAGCACCTCGGTTTCAGAGCGGCGCGCGACGTCCGGATCGGCCGCTATCTCGAGATCGAGCTGGAAGGCAATCCCGCCGCCCAGGAAGAAAAACTGCGCGAGCTCTGCCGCGATTTGCTTTCCAATCCGGTGATCGAAGATTACCGCCTGGAAATGCCTGACGAGAAATGAAATTCGCGGTCGTTCAGTTTCCCGGCTCCAACTGCGACCAGGATTGCCTCGCCGCCTTGCGTGGGATCGACGGCCTCGAGGCCGACTACGTCTGGCACAAGGAGACGTCGCTCGCGGGCTGGGATGCGATCGTTCTCCCCGGCGGATTTTCTTATGGCGATTATCTGCGCTGCGGCGCGATCGCGCGCTTCTCGCCCATCATGCGCGCGGTCATCGATGAAGCGCGCGCCGGCAAGCTCGTCATCGGGACCTGCAACGGTTTTCAAATTTTGTGCGAAGCGGGCTTGCTCCCGGGTGCGCTCGTCCGCAATCGCTCGCTTCACTTCGTTTGCGAAATCGCGACGACACGGGTGGAAACGGCCGATTCGCGTTTCCTGCGCGGGTTGCAGGTCGGAAGTGTGCTCCGCCTGCCGATCGCGCATGGGGAAGGCTGTTATTTTGCGGACGAAGCGACCCTGCGCGATTTGAACGAACGGCAGCAGGTTCTGCTGCGCTACTGCGACGCCGAGGGACGCATCACCTCCGCGGCCAATCCGAACGGCTCGCTCGAAAACATCGCGGGCATCTGCAACCGCGCGCGCAACGTTTTCGGCCTGATGCCGCACCCCGATCGGGCCTGTGAAGCGCGGCTCGGGAGCAGTGACGGCCGGAAAATTTTCGACTCGATGATCCAGTCGCTCGCGGTCAGTCAGGCGGCGGCGTGAGTTTTTTCCTCACCGGCCCGGGAGGAAATGCTTCGGTCTGAGTGTCACGCAAAATCGCCAGAGAGGTGACAGTTGTGTAACGGATCGCAACATAATCTGCGGTTCAGAGGTTGTTCTCCCTAGGGAAAATGGCGCTGGCACAGGCGTTGCTAAACTCCAAGGCAACGAACCTCTAATTCGGCACCAACCTCTTAAACTCTATGCTGCTACAAAAAACCCTTCACATGAGCCAGGCGCTGGACGAGTGCAAAACCCGCCTCGCCAGCATTCAATCCTATCGCCGCCAGTTCGTCATGGTGACGAGGGCGACGGTGACTTCATCGAAAACGATCGACTTCAGCTTCCGCGGCCCGCTCGGCTTCGAAGCGCACACGGTCGTGGCGGCAGTCGAGAGCGACGCACCCGATCAGCTCGCCTTTGAGTCATGGGGCGGAAACATTGATCTCATGGGTCTGGTGGAATTCGCGGCCGTGCGCCCGGATTGCACTGAGGTCACGCTCGCGGTCCACTATGAGATCAAGAACAAGCTCTACGCGTGGCTGGATCGGAAGTTTGGCTTCATCGACGCGTTTCTGACTTCGGAGCTGCGCAGTTTGCGGGCGCATTTCGAAGGGATCGCGACGCCGGTGGCGGCACGCGAACCGTCCTTCGCGATGTGGGAGCCGATCCGAGCCTGACGAAACATTTTCTCCATTGGAAAGCGCGGGCCGGCTGGGTGGTCGGTCCGCGCTTCTTTATTTGATCCGGACGGCGCGGGTCTTATCGAGACGCAGGACCTGACCCGGGCTCAATTCGCGCGTGGCCTGCACATCGCGGATTTTTTCCCCGTCGAGCTGCACGCTCCCCTGCTCGATTAGCCGCCGGATGTCGCCGCGCGATTTCGTTAGGCCGAAACCTTCGCGATAGGCGGCCGCGACGAGTGTGATGATGCCGCGCTCTCCGCTGGCAGGCGAAAATTCCGGCAACTCCGCCTGGTCGAGCCGTTTTTCGCTGAAGCGGCGCTCCCATTCCTCCAGCGCGCGCCGCCCTTCCGTCGCCGAGTGGTAGTGGGCGACGATTTCACCGGCGAGCTGCTTTTTCGCCTGCATCGGGTGCAATTCCGCCGGCAGCTCGCGGCCGAGGAGGAGCGGGTAATAGCGCGCCATGAGCTCGTCGGAAATGCTCATGAGCTTGCCGAAGATGTCGTTAGGCGGCTCGCTCATCCCGACGTAGTTGCGGAGGCTCTTGCTCATCTTCTGCACGCCATCGAGCCCCTCGAGGATGGGCATGAGAAAGACCACCTGCTGCGGCTGGCCTTCCTCCTTCTGCAGATCGCGCCCGACCAGAATATTGAAAAGCTGATCCGTCCCGCCGAGCTCGACGTCGGCCTGCACCTGGACCGAATCCCAGCCTTGCATGATCGGATATTGAATCTCGTGCGCGCCGATCGGCTCCTCCGCTTCCATCCGGCTTTTGAAATCCTCGCGCTGGAGCAGTTGTTGGAGGGTGAGCCGGCTGTTCAGCCGAATCACTTCGGCAAAGGGCATCGCTTGGAACCATTCCCCGTTGAAAACCGTTCGCGTCTTTTCCGGGTCGAGGATTTGGAACGCCTGGGCCCGGCAGCTCTGGGCGTTGGCCAGCACTTGTTCGTGGGTCAGTTGCGGCCGCGTCGCAGAGCGGCCGCTCGGGTCGCCGATCATGGCCGTGAAATCGCCGATAATGAGGATCGCTTCGTGTCCCAGTTCCTGGAATTGCCGGAGCTTTCTGAGCAAAAGAGTGTGCCCGAGATGCAGATCGGTGCTCGTCGGATCGACCCCGAGCTTGATCCGGAGGGGCCGGCCTAACGAGAGCTTCTGCTCCAGCTCGGTTTCGCTGATGATTTGGGCCGCGCCGACTTTCAGGCGGGCGAAGGCTTCGGCCGGATCCATCCCGCAAAGTGCGCCAGCTTCCCCAGGCTTCAACCGGCGCCGCTATTTGCTCTTGTTCAGCAGGTCGCGCACTTCGTCGATCGTCATCGCGTGGTCCTGCTGACTCAAAATCTTCTGGCGGGTTCCCTGGGCCAAAAACGGCCGGGTATCGGCGTAATCCCGCACCCGCGTTTTCTTCCCCGCGAAAGACGATTCGCGAGCGATCGAGCTTTTCTTGCTCGCGAATTGACTGGCGTAGGCGATCTCCGCATTCGCCTTCGCCTGGGCCGCCGCTTCGGCTCGCGCATATTTGCCCGTCCCGAAAGTCTTCGAGAGAAAACTCTTCGCGCCCCAGAAGCTTTTCGCCGGTCG
>JBBQHV010000025.1:0-12750 GCA_038324295.1 Chthoniobacterales bacterium | reverse complement strand
CTTTCACTTCAACCGCAAAACAGGCGTGGCCGTAATAGGTGAATTTCATACGCAGGCGAGCTTCCAGCTGCCAGTTAACAAAGACGCAAGCTGGAAGCTCGCGCCACGAAAAAATCAGGCGCCGTAACTTTTCGTGAATTTCTTCTTCGATTCCGGCTCGGGCTGAGAAGGCTCGGGCTCGGCGGCGCTGGAGGGCGCAGTTGGCTCGGCGACGGGCGCGGGCTCAATCGGCGCTGCCGTGCCGCCGCCGCTCTTTCCCTGCGAAGCTTCCACGAAAGCCATCTGCAGACTCGAGAGCGCGTTGCGCAGGACGGTCGCTTCTTCGCTCGTTAGGTTGCCGCGCGTCTTTTCCTGGATCATGGCGAGCTGGTCGATGAACATGCGCGCGACCTCGAGGTTGACCTCCGCCTGGCCCGTCTGCGGGTTCGGGATTTGACCGAGGAAAAGGGCGGCGTTTTGCGCCTGCATCATGACGAACTCGATGAATCGTTGCGTCATTTCTCCGGATTGAGTGGTTTTTTGGACTTCGGCCATAAGAAGAGGTTGATGGTTGAGGGTTGATCGTTGATGGAGCTAAGACTTGGGTGGCTGGACGGTCGCGAGGACGTAGGGTTGCTGGAAGTATTTGGCGGCGACGCGCCGGATGTCTTCGACCGTGACGAGATTCACTTCGCGCTCCAGTTCCTTGTAGTGCTCGAAGCCGAGGCCGTAGAGCTCGTCCAGCGCCGCCATGTAGCCAAAGGAGTCGTTGCTTTGATTGGAAATGCGCTGCTGACCGATGAGCTTCTTTTTCGCCCGGGTCAGTTCTTCGTTCGTTAGGCCAGTGGCCGCCAGCTTTCCGATCTCGTCGAGGAGTTCGGCTTTGACCGCTTCGATTTTTTGCGGGTCGGTCCCGAGGTAGAAAGCGAAAAGCCCCGGGACGAGCCCCTGCATCTGGCTCGCGCCCACGTAGTAGGCGAGCCCCATCTGTTCGCGGATACGGACGAAAAAGCGCGAGCCAAGATCGCTGCTCGCTTCGTCGATCAATTCGAGCGCGTAACGATCCGGGCTGAACATATCGGCGCCGCGGAAGCCGACCATGAGGACACCCTGCGCTTTGTCCTTCCGCTCCTCGACCGCGAGGGTTTGGGAAAGCAGGGGCGGCGTCGGAGCGTTCGTTAGGGCAAGCTGGCCCGATTTCATGGCGGCGAGCGTTTCCTCGAAAGTTTGCCGCACCTCATCCGCCCGGACACTTCCAAAAACCGAGACGACGCCGTTCTTCGCCACGAGAAGACGATCGCGAAATGCGAGCAGCTCTTTCTGGGTGAGCGAGGCGACCGATGCGGGCGTGCCTTTGCCGCGCAAGGCGTAGGGATGCTGTGGAAAGAGCGCCGCCCGCAGAATGTTGCGGGCTACCGTCGTGAGGCGCTCCTCCTCGTCGCGAATCCCGGCGAGCTGCGCTTCCTTTTCCCGCGCGACCGCTTTTTCCGGCATGGTGGCGTGGAGGAGAATGTCGGAGAAAAGTTCCGCCCCGAGGCGGAAATCGGGCTGGGTCACTTCGAGGGAAAGGCTGAAGCTGTTGTTCCCGGCGTCGCTTCCGATGCTGCCGCCGACGGCTTCGATCGTGTCGGCGATCTCTTCGGCGGTGCGGGTGGCGGTGCCTTTGAGAAGCGTTTTCGCGAGGAGCCGGGTGATCCCGTTGTTCTCCGCCGTCTCGGCGAGGAGACCGCCGCGGAAGGCCGCGACCATGGAGACGAGCGGGAGCCGGGAGTCTTCCCTAACGAGAAGCCGGAGGCCGTTGGAAAGCTCGAACTTCTCGATCTCGCCGGCCGAGATGGTGACGGCTTCAGTCGTCTTGGCGGCAAGCGTGCCGCGTGGGTTGAGCGAGACGACGGTGAGATTGTCTTCCAGGAGATACTTCGCCGCGACCCGCTGGAGATCGGCGAGCGAGACCTTTTGCACCGCTTCGAGATAGTCGCGGGTGAAATTGAGATTGCGCGTGACGAGCCAGTTGGCCCCCAGATCGGAGGCCTGGCCGCGCATCGTGGTGAGCCCGCCTAACGAGTGGCTGAGGACGATCTTTTTCGCTTTGGCCAGCTCCTCGGCGGTCGCGCCCTGTTCTCTCAGCTCGGCCACGATCTGCAAAATAAGTTGCTCGGCGGCAACCCGATTTTCCGGCTCGACTGTCGCGTCGATCCCAAGGAGCCCGGGATCGCCCGGGGTGTAGGAAAAGGCGCCGAGACCGAAGGCGAGACCGACTTCCTCGCGCACTTTGCGATAGAGTCGCGAGCTGCGGCCATCGCCCAGAATGGTCGAGAGGAGGTCGAGCGCGGGCACGTCGGGATGAGTGATTTCCGGAATGTGCCAGGCGAGGGCGAGCCGGGTCAGCTCGGTGGAAAATTCCTCGTTCACTTCGCGCCGGCCGAGCTGGGGCGGCTCCGCCGGAATGTAAAGGGGCGCGAGCGATTTCTCGGGATGCTCTTTGAAAAACTCCTCGAGCTGCGCGTAGACCGCGTCGGCATCGACGTCGCCGACGACGACAAAGGTGAGATTGTTAGGCACGTAGCGCGCCTTGTAGTAATCGGTCACGTCTTGCTGGGTGAGCTGATCGAAAACCTGGATGTCGCCAATCACCGGGAGGCGGTAGGGGTGCCGCTGGTAGGCGGTCCGGAACATGAGCTGCCCGATCATCCGATCGGGATCGTCGTGACTCATGGCAAACTCGCGCCGGATCACTTCCTGTTCCTTGACGTATTCGTCCGGCGGAAGGGTTGAGTTCATCATCGCGTCGGACAAAATATCGAGCGCGCTGGCGACGCCTTCCTTCGGGACATCGATCCAGTAGACCGTGCGATCGAAGGAGGTGTAGGCGTTCACGTAGCCGCCCTCGTCCTGCACGCTTTGCGCGATCGCGTTCGTGCTCCGCGTCTTCGTCCCTTTGAAAAGCATGTGCTCGAGGATGTGGGAGAGACCGGCGCCGAGATGCTCCGCTTCGTCCACGCTGCCGGTCCCGCACCAGGCCTGCACGCTCGCGACCGGCGCGCTCCGATCGATCTGCACGATGATCGTGAGCCCGTTAGGCAAAGTCCACTTCTGCGCCGTGACCGGCGGAAACGCGATCGCGGGAGAGCTGGCCGGCGTGGCGGGTTTGAGCTGAGTGGTGGTGAGCATGGCGCGCGGCATCACGAATTTTTCGGAGCGGGCAAGGCGGGCGGCAGAGGCGCGACCTTTTTCTCGTCCTGCGGCAGGTAGGGTTTCACGAAAGCGTCGTGGAAACTGTAAACCGATTTGAAATCCTCAATCGAGTCCTGCTCGGTTTTTCCAAAAATGCCCGCGCCGATGAGATTGAAAACCATGTGGCCGACATCCTCGCAGCGGTTGATTCCCCAGTAGGAAAAAACCGTCAGCGCCATCGGGCCAAATTCCTTCAGCGCATAAAGACGGACGCCTTCGAGCAACTCCGGCCCGGCGACATGGCGGACGGCGGCGCCGCGCGCTTTTTTCTGCTGTTTGGTCGTGTAATCGAGCGCATCGCGCAGGAAAACGTAGGCGTCGCGATGGTAACGGGCGTCGCTCGCGACGATCGAATCGAGGGCTTCGGCAAATCCAATTTTCTGCATGGGAAAGAGACGGCGCTCCGGGGCGGCGCGAGCGCTATGATAGCGAGCATCCGCCGCTGGAGCAAATGATGTAGAATGGGACATGCGGGCGAGGCTCCTGTTCATTTTGCTCTGCGCGCTGGGGGCGAGCGCGGCGCGGGCGGACGAGCGGGCGGCGCAGGAGAAGTTTGTGCGGGAACATCCCGAGTCGGTCGCAGCGCGCCTCGCCTACGCGGAGTTTCTCGCCGGTCACGGGGAAATGCGGGCGGCCATTCTGCAATGGCGCACGGCGCAACTGCTCGATCCGGCGAACGCCGCGATCGCGAACTCGTTAGGCGGGGCCTATCTGCGGATGGGGCAGGCGGCGGATTCGGCCCGGGAATTCCAGCGCGCGACCGAGATCGCCGGGGAGGTCGCGGCTTATCATTACAATCTGGCGAATGTCGAGTTCATGCTCCGCCGCGATCTGACCGCCGCCTGGCACATCGAGACGCCCGCTCTTTTGCAGCGCGCCCTGGCCGAGTTCCGCGAAGCGAGCCGGCTTTCGCCTAACGATCTCGAATACGCGCGCGGTTACGCCGAGACTTTCTACGGCCTGCCCGATCCGGATTGGACGGAAGCGGCCTGGAAGCATGTTCTCGCGCTTTCGGCGGAGCCGGATTTTGCCTGTCTGCAACTGGCGCGGGTGAGCTTGAAGCTCGGACACAAAGAGCAGGCGCGCGGGTTTCTCGATCGGATCAACGATCCGCGGCACGACGGGCTGAAGCGCAAATTGCGCGCGCAGTCCGACCAGCTGTAGACGTTGCCATCGTACCTGATTAGCGTTGTTGGCCCGCGGAGCGGATGTGCCTCGGCACTGCGTCGTAGCACAGGCATCTTGCCTGTGGGGCCACGGGGCGTCTCGCCCGGTGAATCACGCCCGATAAACCGAAACCCGGGGCGAGACGCCCGGTGGCCCCACAGCCGAGACGGCTGTGCCACCTCGAATGGCGCAACGCTCAACAGGTACTTGCCCTGTTGGCAACGCGAGCGGGACTTCCGTTTCTCTTGGGAGCAGCCGTTTTTCCCGCGCTTCGCGGAGCGAAGCGTCTACAGGCCGGCTTCGATCGCGTCGAGGTAAACCGAAATCGGGTCGCGCCGGCGCGGCGGCTTGTCCTCTTCGCTCGCATTTTTCAGCACTTCGGCGAACGCGCCGCTCATCGTCTTGAGTTGGGTCGCTTCGTACCAGTTCAGGTAATCATCCATGGCGCGGCCTTGTTCTTCGACGACCTGCCGGTAGCTCGCAACGCGCGCGAGTCGCTCGGTTACCTTCCGCGTCCGGCCGCGGGCGAGGAGCGCGCTCAGCTGGTAACATTCCTGCACGATCGCGTGATAGGAAGGGTGGGCCCGCGCCCCGAGGAGGAGCAGTTGCTGGCTCAAATGCCGCAGGGCCGGCCGGCTCCCGGGGATTTTCAAATAGGCCGCGTAATCGCCTAACGAATACTCGTGAGCCTGGCCGTCCGGGCCGGCAATGGTGAAACGGAGAAGCTGATCGAGCCGCCGCGCGGTTTCCGCCGCGCTCAGCATTTCGTAACGATCGCTCGCCGAAAGATGCGCGACACTGAGCGACCACCACTTGCCCGCGGAGCGGCCGAGGGAAGTCGGAAAGTGCGCACGCAGGTCCGCGTAGGAGTCGTTAGGCGCGTCGGGCAGATCCGCGAGGTAGCGCGCCAGTTTGTGCCGGCCATCGGCGGAATCGAGGAGCAACTGCACCAGAGCCATGGAGCAGGCATCGTGCAGCTTGCGCAAAGGCGGATCGAGCAGATCGCGCCGTTGCCGGACGACCTCTTCGACCGGGGTGATCCGGTCACTTTCCACCATGGTCTGGAGCAACTGCGCGGCCTCATCGGCATCCTGGCCGGGCATCGATTGGAGGATGCCATCGACCAGCCAATCGGGTGGCACGGCGTAGCGGGTGCCCACGGGCACATCCGTGCGGGCGCGGTAAATCATTTCGATGAGGATGGCGCGGAGCAACTCGCGTTGCACTTCCCGGCCGTTCAGGTCGCCGGTGATGAGGAGATTGAGCTGGAGTTTCAGGCCGGAGCCGATCTGGCTGAAATCGAAACGCGAGGGCGGCCGCTCGGGCACGTTGGCCTGCGGGTAATCGAGGTTAATGACGAGCGGCGTTTTCCAGCGATCGGGCAGGCGCAGAAGTTTGAGCACATTTTTTTTGGTCGTCTCGGCCAGATCGCAGACCGCGCCGCGCACCCGGACATCGGCTCCGTAAACGATGAACTGCCGCGAAGTGCTGGTGCTGTGCGCCTTCGCCTCGGCGAGGCTTGAATGGGGCCGCGCCCAAAGCACAAGCGCAAGGAGAAGAATGATTTTTCGCGGCACGGCGGGATGCGCGGCGCTGTAACTATTTTTGTTACGAAAAACGCCGCAGAACTCGATTGATTGTGCTACACTTTGGGACCTTAAAAAGGGAGAAAAAAATGAAAATTGGAACCACTCTTTCACTGACTCTCGGGATCGCGGGAGCCCTCGCTTTCGCCACTTCGGCTGACGCCCAACGTCGTGGACACAGCGGCGGCGGTAATCCCGGAATGAGCCGCGGCGGGATGCAGCATACCGCCCCGCAGGCGGGGAATTTCAACCGCGGCGCCAACTTCGCGCGCAACGGCAACTTCGCGCGGAACGGCAACTTCCATCGCGGAGATGACGGCCGTCATCACTTTCGTCATCGCGGCGGCGGCCACGTAAACTTCTACTTCGGCGGGTTCGGCTATCCGTATTACGGCTATCCCTACTACGGCTTCGGCTATCCTTATTACTACGGGTATCCCTACGGATACGGCTACTACGCCGCGCCGGTCGTCAGCTATCAATACGATCCGCAACGCATTTACAATGGCCGGGTCGTTCAGGGCGGCGATGCGAAGGACCAGGCCTCGGTCGAGGTCCGCGTGCAACAGCAGCTCGCCCAGTCGGGTTATTATCGCGGCGCGATCGATGGCGTCATCGGCGAGAGGACCCGGAGCGCGATTCGCAGCTACGAACGCGCGAACGGCCTGCGCGTCGATGGGCGGATCGACAGCGAGTTGCTCGCCACCATGGGCCTCGGCTAAGCCGGCCGCCTGATCCTCGCCCGGCAGAAAGCCGGTCTCGATTTAGCGCACGGTGATCAAGGTCACCGATTGCGGATGAAACTCGATGCCGGCAAGCCGGGCAACATCCTTGCGCTCGCGCGCGAGAGTCGACCACGTTTTGTGGAAGAGGAACTCGAGCCCGCGCATGAGCACCGGGTGGATCGGCATCCGCCCGATGTAGCCGCCGGTGTTGGTCGCCGCGATTTTCCCCTGATCGACTGAGACCCGATAGAAGCCGCCCAGTGAAAGAGGAATGCCAAAGAAACGATGCCGGACGTGGATCCGGCAAAGGCCTTCCTCGAACTGCACAAAAATGCGGCGGATCGGAAAATAACCTTCCTGCGCCGGGCTCTGGCTCCGGCGAATGTCGGCGGCGAGGAAGTTGTTGACCTGTTCCTGGCTGTAGATGAGCCGGGGCGGGTTGTGGCTCTCGAGGGCGGAGAAAAGGTCCATGTTGATCATGGGCGCGAAGGCGTTGTTCTTGTCTGGCGGCGGCAGATCGGGAGGCAGAAGCATCTGGATGAGCGCCGCCGCGCAGAACGCGCCGACAATATTCTTCACCAGATTGAGGACGAGGAGCCGAGTCCGCTCGCGCCGCGGATCGAACATTTTGCGGAGATGTTCCTGCGTCCGCTCCGGCCCGTCGTCGACTGCGGCCTTTTCCTTTTTCAGCGCGCTGCGATCGAGCCGGGCGCCGCAGTTGTGGCAATAAATCCGCTCCAGCTCGTTCTCGTGGCGGCAATCGGGGCAAACTAGCTTGGTCACGAGGCCTCTTTCTTTTTCTTCGGTTCCGGAGTCTTGGCGGGGGCGGGCTTGCTCTCGGTTTTGGCCGCGGAACTGTCGCCCGCCGTGCTCTTCTCGGAGCCGGCGGGGGACTCTTTTTTCGCCCCCTCCTTGTAGTTGTTGCTCCGGTAATCGGTGATGTAGAAGCCGGAGCCTTTGAAAATCAGACCCGCCCCCGTGCCGAGGAGCCGCTTCACCTTCCCCTTGCCCCAACGGGCCTGCCGGCAGAGCGCTTTCGGGCAAATCTCATAGGGCGCATCGCGCATCGACTGGAAGGCGTCGAAATTCTGGCCGCACTTCTGACAGGCATATTCGTAGGTCGGCATGAGATTTGAAAGGAGGCGGCTAACGATCGCCAGTGTCGAGAAAATTAAGCTAAATTCAAGCCAGAGGAGCCGTCGGGCGCGACCCCTGCTCTCCTTGACTTTAAAAGGGCCGGGCGTTAGTTGCGCTTCCCTTCGCCAAAACCGCCATGTTTCTCTCTCGTTTTCGTCTTTCCTGCCTCGTCACCGGGCTCGCTCTTTGCGCCCTTTCCGGCTGCGTCCAGGACGACCCGCGCCTCGCTTACGGCGAGACCCAATATCTCGGGGGCGTCTACGGCGACCAGCCGGTCGCCCCGAGCGCGCCTAACGACACCGTCTCCTATTGGGATGGCGAAGGCGTCCCGGGCAAGCCTTCGGTCAAGATCAGCCTGAGCGAGCAGCGCGCCTATTTCTACAAAGGCGGCCAGCTCGTCGGCATCTCGCAGCTTTCCACCGGCCGCGAGGGCAAGAACACGCCCATCGGCAAGTTCAAGGTCATCGGGAAGGATATCGACCACGCCTCCAGCCTCTACGGCGATTACGTCGATGCGAATGAGAACGTGGTTGTGCCTAACATTGACAAGAAGGTCGATCCGAAGCCGCCCGGCACCCATTACAAAGGGGCCCCGATGCCCTATTACATGCAGATCGCTCCCGGCTTCGGACTGCACGCCGGTTATCTGCCCGGCTACGCGGCCTCGCATGGTTGCATCCGGATGCCGGAATTCATGGCGGAAAATTTCTACAACAACGTGTCCGACGGAACCCCGGTCGAGATCACCCCCTAGGGCAGTGACCTGGAGGGTCGAGCTCCTGCGAGACACGCGGCGTCCTGGAGGGTTGAACTCCTGCGAGACCGCGGCGTCGCAGGAGCTCCGCCCTCCAGTGCGGCGCGCCGTCGATGTCGTCCCGTTTGCCCCCCTACGCGCACGGGTTACACTGCCATTCGTCGCGTTATGATCATCATCACTCAGCCCGCCGTTACCGACGCGCAGATCGATCACATCGTCGCGCGCGTCGAGGAGTTTGGCCTCGAGGCGCAAGTCATGCGCGGCGCGCTCCGGGTCGTGATCGGCGTGATCGGGCCGGAGGACGTGATTCGGGAAAAACCGATCGCTGCCATCCCCGGGGTCGAGTCCGTCTTCGCGGTCATAAAGCCCTACAAGTTGGTCGCGCAAAATGGCGCCGCCCCTCCGCCGGTCGCAATCGGCGGGGTGAAATTTGGCTACGGTCAGCCGGTGGTTTTGATTTCCGGCCCCTGCTCGGTCGAGAGCAAGGAACAGCTC
The DNA here is from genome assembly GCA_038324295.1 of Chthoniobacterales bacterium. Taxonomy (GTDB): domain Bacteria; phylum Verrucomicrobiota; class Verrucomicrobiia; order Chthoniobacterales; family UBA10450; genus Palsa-1392. The sequence continues at coordinate 3,670 of JBBQHV010000025.1, read as the reverse complement.
CTCTCGATCGCGACCTCGGTAAAAAAAGCGGGGGCGCGGGTCCTCCGCGGCGGCGCTTTCAAGCCGCGCACCTCCCCCTACAGCTTCCAGGGTTTAGGCGAAGACGGGCTCCGCATCCTCGCCGAAACCCGCGCCGAAACCGGCCTGCCGATCATCACCGAAATCATGGACACGCGTGATCTCGCGATGATTGAGAAGTACACCGATTGTCTGCAGATCGGTTCGCGCAACATGCAGAACTTCGCCCTCCTCAAGGAAGTCGGCCGGAGCCGGCTGCCCGTAATGCTGAAGCGCGGATTCAGCGCCACGATCAACGACCTGCTCATGAGCGCCGAATACATACTGAGCGAAGGCAACCCCAACGTCCTCCTCTGCGAACGCGGCATCCGCACATTCGAAACCATGACGCGCAACACGCTCGATCTGAATGCGGTCCCGATCTTGAAAGCGAAGACGCGGCTCCCGGTGGTGGTTGATCCGACCCACGGCATCGGGCTGCGTGATTACATTCCGCAGATGTCGCTCGCGGCCGTCGCGGCGGGCGCCGACGGCCTCATGATCGAGGTGCACGACGAGCCGGAGCGGGCCCGGAGCGATGGCGACCAGGCGCTCGTCCCGGAGGTTTTCGACGATCTCGTGCGGCGAGTGCGGGCGGTCGCGGCCGCGATCGGTCGGGACGTCTAGCGAGGCAAAGCCTGAGACCGGACAAGATAGGCGACAGGAATGACGAAACCCGAAACAATGACGAATGACGAAGCTCGATTGGGCCCGGATCGCGCTTCGGTGGTAGTCGGACGCGAGTTTCGATGAGGAAGCTGCGGGAGCGCGTGGGCCCAAACCTTTCGTCATTCGGACTTCGTCATTGTTTCGGATTTCGGGCTTCGTCATTCGTCATTTTCCCCGCGACAACGATTCAAGAACTTGACCTTTTTACCCCGAATTTCCGAATTCAAAGACTCTAGAGCGTGCAGGACTCGTTAGGCGCGGAGCTGCTCGGCGCGGTCGCGCAGAGCGCGCCGATCGCGCAAAAGCTCCGCGCGCTCGAGAGCGGGGAGCGGCCGGTCGCTTTCTCGCACGTGATCGAACCGGCCCAGGCGTTTCTCGCCGCGGCCCTCGCCCGCGAACTGCGGCAAACCCTCTGGATCGTCTGTCCGAGTGTGCGGCGACAGGAACTGCTCTACGAAAGTCTGGTCAACTGGTTCCCCGGCGCGCTCTTCCTGCCCGAGGCCGAGTTCCTCGGGGTCGAAAACATTCTGCCGGATCAGGAAATCGCGGCGGAACGGCTCACGCTCCTCAGCCGCCTCGAGGGAAAAGAACGCCACGTGATCGTGGCAACGCGCGCCAGTCTCGAACAACCGGCCCCGCCGCCCGGCGCCTTGCGAGCCGCGGCGCTCCGCCTGAAACGGGGCGCGACCGCGCGGCTCGAGCAGATTATCGAATCGTTAGGCGCGGCCGGCTACGAGCGCGCACCGCAGGTCACGACGCGCGGGCAGTTCGCCGTCCGCGGCGGGATTCTCGACGTCTATTCCTGGCAGGCGCAGTTGCCGATTCGGGCGGAATTTTCCGGCGACGAGATCGAATCGCTCCGCCAGTTCGATCTCGATACCCAGACCTCGGTCGGCCATCTGCCGGCGACCGAGATCCTGTTAGGCGCGGCCGACGATCAGAGCGGGAAGGTGCGCGATTACCTGGCGCCGGATCATCTCGAGATTGCGATCGAACCCGAGGATGGCGAAACCGGCGCGGCCATTGAAATCAGTGAAGGCTGGCTGAACGCTTCCGGCGCCGGCGCGGAAGATTTCTCCGGCGCGTTCGTCGATTGCGAGATCGGCGAATTCGATACTGGGGAATTCATCATCGCGGAAGCGAAACGCCGGCAATTTTTCAGCCGCCTAACGACCTGGCGCGAGAGCGGCGCCCGGATCGCGATCTATTTTCAAACCGAAGGCGAGATCGAGCGCTTCCGCGAAATCATGGCGGAGGCGGAGATTGGAGGGACGGGCGCTGTCCCGTCCGTGTTTGGTCCAGGGAATCACACACGGACGACACAGAGGTCGTCCCTCCAGTCCAGCGGGGTCGAGCTGATCGAGGGCACGCTCGGACGCGGCTTTTGTTTCCCGGCGGCAAATCTTGTCGTCCTCGCGGCCGCGGAACTTTTCGGGCGCGCTCCCACGCATGGCCGGCGCCGCTTGCAACGGGCCGCGAAATTCGGAACACAGCGCGTGCAGATCGATTTCAGCGATCTGCACGAGGACGATCTCGTCGTCCATCTCGAACACGGCATCGGCCGTTTCCTCGGCTTGCAAAAGCTCGGCGAAGCCGATTCGAGCGAAGTCCTCGCGATCGAATTCGCCGACGAAGCCAAACTCTACGTCCCGCTCGAGCAGGCTTACCTGGTCTCGCGTTACGTCGGGGTTGGGAAAAAATCGCCGCCGCTCAGTTCGCTGGCCGACGCGAAATGGTCGCGCGCGCGCAAGAACGCGGCCGCTTCGATCTTCGATTACGCGGGCAAGATGCTCGCGCTCCAGGCGGAACGCGAAACCCAAAGCGGCCACACTTTCGGGCCGGACTCGAAATGGCAGCTCGAGTTCGAACATTCCTTCCCCTTCCGCGAAACGCCCGACCAACTGAAAGCAATCGTCGAGACCAAGCAGGACATGGAAGCGTCGCGCTCGATGGATCGCCTGATCTGCGGCGACGTGGGTTTCGGCAAAACCGAGGTCGCGATCCGAGCCGCTTTCAAGGCGGTGATGGAAGGCAAACAAGTCGCTGTGCTCACGCCCACGACGGTTCTCGCGCAGCAGCACTTCGAGACCTTCCGCCAGCGCATGCTCGACTATCCGGTCCGGATCGAGATGCTGAGCCGCTTCCGTTCGCAGGCCGAGCAGCGCAAGGTTCTCGAGGAGCTGCGCGATGGCGGCGTCGATGTTGTCATCGGCACCCATCGCCTCATTTCCGGCGATGTGGTTTTCAAGGATCTCGGCCTCGTCGTGATCGACGAGGAGCAGCGTTTCGGCGTGCTCCACAAGGAGAAATTCAAGGAGCTTTTTAAGCTCGTCGACGTGCTCACCCTTTCCGCCACGCCAATTCCGCGCACGCTTTATCTGTCGTTAGTCGGGGTCAAAGACATGTCGACGATCGAGACGCCGCCGCTCAATCGCCTCCCGGTCGAGACGATCGTGGCCGGCTACGATGAGCGCATCATTCGGGACGCGATCAAGCGCGAGCTGGAGCGCCAGGGCCAGGTTTTCTTCCTCCACAATCGCGTCCACTCGATCGAGAAAGTGCGCGACCGGATCGTCGAGCTCTGTCCGGAGGCGCGGGTCGAAATTGGCCACGGCCAGATGAGCGCGGACGAACTCGAATCGGTCATGCAGCGTTTCGTCGCCGGAAAAATCGACGTGCTCGTTTGCACCACGATCATCGAGAGCGGGCTCGATATTCCCAACGCCAACACCATCATCATCGACCGGGCCGATCGCTTCGGGCTGGCCGATCTCTATCAATTGCGCGGGCGAGTCGGGCGGGCCGAGCACAAGGCCTATGCCTACCTCCTCCTCCCGCGCGAGATGATGACGGTGGGCGCGGCGCGCAAACGGATCAACGCGATCAAGCAATACAGTTCGTTAGGCGCGGGCTTTCGCATCGCGATGCGCGACCTCGAGATTCG
>JBBQHV010000024.1:0-13043 GCA_038324295.1 Chthoniobacterales bacterium | reverse complement strand
GCGCGGAAGGGCTGGCTGGGCACTTTCGCCTTTGCCGGTTGTTTTCCATTCCTGCCTTGACGAGGTTGACCCCATTACCCATCTAATACGCCACATTCTGCGCACGGACTCGATTGCGCCGGTCTTTTCTATGAAAACTATGATTTCGTTAGGCCGCCTCGCGGCTATCCTGCTTTTGTTAGGCTGGGCCGTCCTCGCTTCCACCCCGGCGCGCGCCCAGGGCCTGGAAGGCGCCACCATTACCGCGATCGACGTCAGCTACGTCGGCCCTGAGACCGTTAGCCGCGATCGAGTCCTCGCCAATATGCGGACCAAAGTCGGCGCGCCCTATTCCGAGACGACGGTCGAAGACGACATTCGCGGGCTCTACAACACTGGCAAAGTCCAGAACGTCCGGATTTTTGGCGAACCCTCCGGCAACGGCGTTCGAGTCCAGGTCATCCTCGCGACCCGTGCGCTCGTCACCGAGATCGAGATCGACGGCGCGCACGCACTCAATGCGCGCTCCGTGCGCAAGCATATTAAAATGAAGCTGCCTGCTCCGGCCGACGCGGAGAAGCTGGAGGACGGGCGCCAGGCGATAAATGACTACTATCAGAGCAAAGGTTTCACCGCCGTGACGGTGGATTTGAACCTCGTGAACAACGAGGAACGAGGCACCGCTCGCGCCGTTTACACAATCAACGAGGGCGAAAAAGGCGCGGTCCGCGACATCCGCTTTGTCGGGAACAAAGTTTTCAGCGACCGCAAGCTGCGCCATCAGATGAAGACCCGGTCGAAAACCTTGATTGCGTTTCTCGACAAATCAGGCCGGCTCGACCAGACGCAGCTGCAACAGGATCTCGATAGCATCCGCGAGCTTTATCAGAACCGCGGCTACATCGATGTCGCGATCCCGGAAGTGCGCCAGGAACGGACCGAGAAGGGTGTGCGCATCGTGGTCGTAATCAACGAGGGCGTCCAATATCACGTTCGCAAGCTCGCCTTCAGCGGCGAGCAGCAGACGGACGAAAAGCGGTTGCGCGCGGTGGTGAAAATGAAGGAAGGCTCAATCTACAGTCCGGAAGCGTTGGCCGCGGACACGAAATCCATCACCGATGGATATGGTGCGGGTGGTTTCGTCGATGTCGATATCAACCCGCAAGGAACGGCAGCCGGTCCTGGGCAGGTCGATCTCACCTACAACATCACCGAGGGAGATCGGTCCTTCGTCGAGCGGGTCAATCTCGTCGGCAACACCCGCACAAAAGATAAGGTCATCCGGCGCGAGATCCTGGTCCTGCCCGGAGATATTTATAATACGGTGCGCGTCGACGTTTCGAAGAAGCGGTTGGAGAACTTGAACTATTTCGAAAAAGTCGAAACTTTTCCGCAAGAGAGTGGCGTCCCGAGCCGGAAGAATCTCGTCGTCCAAGTGGAGGAAAAGCGGACCGGCGCCCTCCAGTTTGGCGCCGGCTACAGCACGATCGACAGCATCATTGGCTTCGTCGAATTTTCGCAAAGCAATTTCGACATCCTGAACTGGCCGAGCTTCACTGGCGCGGGCCAGAAATTCCGCGCCCGCGCCCAGTTTGGCTCGCAAGGGCAGGATTATGCCGTCTCTCTGACGGAGCCCTATTTTCTCGGTTATCGCCTGTCGTTAGGCGGGGAAATATTCTATCATGGGGCGAGTTTTTTCAGCTCTCTCTACGACGAGCGCGACTACGGTTTCTCGATCGACACGCGGGTCCCGATCGGAGCCTTTGCTTATGCCGGGCTCACCTATCGCCTGGAGAACGTGGAAATTTTCAACGTCTCTCCCCTCGCCTCGAGCCTCATCCAGATCGAAGGCGGCGCCCGACTCAAGAGCGAGCTTATCCCCTCCTTCGTCCACGATACCCGCGATAATGTCTTCCTCACGCGCCGCGGCCATCGCTTCAGTTTCACTCCCCACGTCGCCGGCGGGTTCCTCGGCGGCGATGTTCAGACCTATGGGTTCGACGTCCAGGCTGCGCAGTATTTCCATCTCCCGCTCGATAATATTCTGCTTTTGAACGGCGAGGCCGCGGTCATCGATACCTGGGGCAGTGGCGCCTCGGTCCCGATCTTCGATCGCCTCTTCCTCGGCGGTCCCACCGATTTGCGCGGGTTCAATTTCCGGGATGTATCGCCGAGAGATCCGAACGGCGAACCGCTCGGTGGCAAGAGCCTCGCTCGCTTCACCATCGAGGACACCTTTCCCGTTATTCCCAAGGCTCGCTTTGCCCTCTTTGCTGATACCGGCCTGGTGAACACGAACGCCTACGACTTTGGCACCAGCCAAATCGCCACCGATATCGGTGTCGGGCTTCGCCTCGATCTGCCGATCGGGCCGATCCGCATCGACTACGGTTTCCCCGTCCAGGGCAAACAGTTTGGTTCCGGCGGGAAATTCAACTTCAACGTCGGCTATCAATTTTGAACGCAGGCTGGCACTTGCAGTCTAAAGCCTTCCCGTCTACCTGTCTGACCTTACATCTATGAAAAAATTGACCCTCGTGGCCCTTTTCGCCGCCTTTGCATTGCCCGCCGCGGCTTTCGCGCAAGGCCTCAAAATTGGTACCATCGACATGAATCGCGCCTTCAAGGAATACAACAAGACCAAGGACGCCGAGAGCAAAATCAACGAAGCCAAGAACGCCGCGAAGAAGGAGTACGACGACCGGGCGGATTCCTACAAAAAGGCCCTCGACGAAATCAACAAGCTCAATCAGCAGCTCGAAGCGCCCGCTCTGAGCGCCGATGCCAAGACGCAAAAAGCGAAAGAGCGCGACGAGAAGATCGCCAGCATCAAAAACATGGAGCGCGAGATCAACGAGTTCCGCCAGACCCGCGAGAAGCAGCTCCAGGAGCAGGCCGTGCGGATGCGCGACGGAATCGTGAAAGAGATCACCGACGTCGTCATGACCAAGGTGCGGGCGGAAAACATGGACCTCGTTTTCGACAAGTCGGGCGTGAGCTTGAACGGCGTCCCGACCGTCATGTATTCGAAGGACAGCTACGATTTTACGAGCGACGTGGTCGCGCAGCTGAACAAACCGGGCGCCGCCCCGAAGGCGACCGCGACCCCGGCGAAGGCCAAGCCCTAACGATCAACTGATTTGGAATTTAAGAACGCACGCCTGCGGGCGTGCGTTTTTTTTGCCCTCATGCCGATCTTCGCCCGGTTGCAACTCTCCGGGCCGCACCCGAAAGTCGGCGCAGTGCGCATCCGAGCCTACCTCGCCATCGGAATCGGCGCGGCCCTCTTCGCTCTTTCGGCGACCGGGGCGGCGGATTGGGAGAGGACCGTCTCCAAACCGGTGCGGGGCGATTTCCCCAATCCCCGACCTCTCCGCGCCACCTACCAGTTTGGCTGGAGCGAGCTGGTCGCGGCGACCGCGGAAGTCAGCTTCGGCAAAAGCGACGGCCGCCTCGAGTTGATCGGCACCGGCCAGACGATCGGCGTCGTCCGCGCGCTCTGGCGTTTTCATGTCCGCCATCGCGCCGTCGCCGATGCCGCGACCCTTCGCCCGATCCTCATGCATGAGGTCGATGACGTGCGGAAGAAAGTCATCACGACGGACCTGGTTTTCAATGGGACCGGCGTCGTCCGCACTCGCACCGATTCAAAGGCGAAGAAACCGCCGACGCCGAAGAGCTTTGATTTTCCCGGAGTCTTCGACCTCCACACGGCGCTGCTTTTCATTCGCAGCCAGCCGCTCACCGATGGCAGCGTGCAGCGCATCGTCGTCTATCCCTCGACCAACGCGTATCTTGCCACCATCACGGTGAGCGGGCATGAGAGCGTCACCGTCGGCGCCGGCGCCTACAAGGCGATCAAGCTCGATCTGCAGTTGAGCAAAATCGACAAGCACCGGGAGCTGACCGAGCACAAGAAATTCCGCCAGGCCAGCGTCTGGATTTCCGATGATGCGGATCGACTTCTCCTCCGCATCGAGGCGCGAATTTTTGTCGGGACGGTTTTCGCCGAGTTGCGCTCGGTCCAATTCCCGGGCGGAAAACTCTGAGCGGCCTAACGAGCCGGCCCTAGTCCGGAATCCACTGGCCGCGATAGACCGGCCGCCTGAGGAGATGCCGCCGGTGCAGGAGGCGCGGCCCATGTTGACCCGGGAGCAGACCGAGTGCGGCCAGTGTTTCCATGTTGAGCCGGCCATCGGGCGCGAGGCCCGCGCGACTCTGAAAAGCGCGCAACGCGGCAGCGGTTCCCGGGCCGAATTCCCCATCGATCCCGCTCCGATAATAACCGGTCCGGGCGAGCAACGTTTGCGCGCCCACGATGACGTGGCGCTGCAAATCGGGCGGCGCGATTTCATAAGGCGTGCCCTCAAAAACCCCGCCCGACGCCGAAGGGCGCGGTCCCCGCAGCCCGGGCGCATAATAACCGCGCGGTTGCGGCGCCCGGCTCGACGGGGCGGGTTGCCGCGACGGAATCTCGGCTGATTGCCCCGCATCGTCGCTCTCTTCCTCCGCCGGGGCTTCGGCCGGCGTCGCGGCCGGTTGCGGCGCGGGTGTCGCCCGGGCTGACCCCGTCCCCACGCCTAACGATCGCAACGTTTCCGCGTCGATCTCGCCCGTGATCTGGAGTCCGTTGCGGATTTGATAGCGCCGGATCGCGGCGGTCGTATCCGCATCTTTTTTTCCAGTTGGATTGCCGTAATAAAACCCCTGCTCCTTCAACGCCCGCTGCACCGACGCGGTCGTTTGATCCGCCCAGGCGGTTCCGAGGCTGACGAGGAAGACCGCAAGGATGACAAGCCCGATTCGTTTCATCTTCAAAATTCGACGGCCCCCTCGACCTGTTATTCAGCCGGCGCGGCCGCCCAGGCCAGCGTCGGTTCGTTAGGCTGGAGCACCTCCCGGTAGTGGTGAATGCCATCGCTGATCGCAGAGGCGATCTGCTGGCGATATTCCGCCGTGGTCAGCTTCGTCACATCGGCAGGATTGGTGATGAAGCCGCCTTCCACCAGAGCCGCCGGATGTCGCACCTTTCTGATCACGTAAAATCGCGCCGGCTTGATTCCGCGATTCACCGCCTGCGTCCGTTTCACGAGCGCTTCCTGAAGAAAGCGCGCCAGGCTCTCGCTCCGCGCCAGCAACGGCTTCGCTTCGACCGGCTGCCAGAACGAAAGCCAGCCAAAAATCCCCGTGCCTCCCGTCGGTTGCCGCTCCGCAAAGTAGGTTTCCACTCCGGAGGCGGCGGCTCGTTCGCCGTCGTTGAAATGAATGCTCACGAAGAGCGAATCCTCCTCCTGGTTCGCGACCTCCGCCCGTTCCGCGAGCGTGAGATAGCGGTCGTCGGTGCGCGTCAGGACGGTCTGCAAACCGGCGTCCCGCAGAAGCAGTTGCGTCCGCAAGGCCACGTCGAGAGTCAGATCCTTTTCCATCACTGTCCCGCACATCGCGCCGGAATCCTGGCCGCCGTGGCCGGGATCGAGCACGACGACAAATCGTTTTCCTCTCTCCGGCGCCCGGGATCGCTCGAGCCGGGGATTGGGCGAGGGGAGGAGGAGGAACCAGACGAACGAGATCGCGAGGAGGAACAATCCGATCCAGGAAACGGCGCGCCGAATCATAACCTTTTTCCCGGGTCGTTAGGCAGTGAGCGTCTTCAATTCTTCGCCCGTGATCGGGCGGTAACGAATCGAGGTCGCCGCGTTCCGTTCCAGCAGGCAGGCTTCGATCGTGGCGCTGCGCAATTTTTCCTGCCGATGCTCGAGCAAGGCCGGGTGCGACGGAATCCCGCCTGTTCCCTCTTCCGCCGGGGGCATGCTCCCCGCACTCCAGGCGTCGAGCGCCACTTTCATCGTCTGATGCAGCGTCGCCTCCGGATTGTGATCGCGCTGGAGCAATTCCTCCATCAAGCCGGTCGCGGCCGCTGTGCCGCTGATCACGCAGAAGCTCGGCTGTTTCGGTCCTTGGGCAGCGATCGCGCCGTCATATTCCAGGCGCAAAAACAGATCTTCCGCCGGCGTCGCGCCCACTTCCGCGAAAATCATCCGGGCCAGATAAGGCGCGCCATAGACTTGTTCGAAGGCCGTTTTCAAAAGTGGACTGAGCGAATAAAAAGCCAGCCGCCGGAGCGAGACGTCGGCCGCCGAGCGGGTAAAACCTTCCGTGCTCGCCAGCTCGATCGCTGCCATCCGCAGCCGCTCGATGTCGCCCGGATGCCCGATCGCTCCCAGCGCGATGCGATCGTAAATCTCGAAGAGCTTTTGCCGCGCCTGTCCCACCGTGACGAAGAGAATGCCGTCGCGGAAACTGAGGGCCGCGATCGGGCTCCCCGGCGCGAGCTGGGTCTCGATGTATTCGCGCCGGTTCGCGATCGCCTCGACCCAACGATAGGGCTCTTCAATCATGCCACGGTCCGTTTGAATCGCGCTGCGATTTGTTCTTCCGGCAGCGTTTTGATTCCTTCACGCGAGATGATTTTGATAATCGGAAAAATTCGCGCCTGCCGGTCCACTCCGCCGGTCGCGGTGTCCGCCTCCGCCGCGGTATCGAGCGCGCGCAACGCCAGCGTCACGGCGTCATCCTCGTGCAATTTGTGCAACGGTTTTTTGCTCCACCGATTTTCATAAAACAAAACCCCGCGCACCGCGGGCGAGCCGGAGCCGGTCGCGGCATATTCTGTCACTTCAAATTGCGCTCCCATCGCGTCGTAAAAATAGAGTCGCGCCTGCCCGGCGCCGGCGAAATCGTAGGTCGCAAAAATCGGCACAACCACGCCCACCCCCTGGATGACGAAGCCGAAGTTATCGCGCAGGAGTTTGGAGAGCGCGCGCACTTTGCCGTCCACGCTCATCTCCTGCAGTTGCGTGCGCCGGAAAAACTGGAGCGAATGCTCCAGCACGCGGGCCATTTCCCAGGCCGTGGCCGGCACACCCGCGATCGCCATGATGGAATGCCGATCGATCTCCAGGACTTTGTCGGCGCGATCGTAGACGACGGTGTTACCGGCGGTCGCGCGCCGGTCGCCCGCGACCAAAACGCCGTCGGTAAACTTGAAAGCGAGAATCGTTGTCGCCTGAGTTTGGGGTAATGCGGCGGCCTCCGGCGAGGCGGGCATAGGTCGTATGGGTCCCATAGGACCTATGGGACCTATGAGGCCGCGCTCTCGGAGCAGCGCCGGAAAATCAGCGCCCGCCGCGCCTAACGACTCCTTCGTCACTGGCCGGTGCGCTGGCGATAGCGCTTCGATTGGTTCGGATCCACCTTCCGCATCTTCTTGAGCAAATCGCGCGTGTCCGGCTTCGAAACATCGGGCGATTTGGGCCCGCCGCCGTCGCCTTGCTTCGGTCCCCACGGCACGGGCGCCACCGGTTTTTCCGTCCGCTCTGGCATGAAAAAACGCTACCGCCAAAGCGCCGAAACGCAAGCTGAGCCGAGCTTGCCAGCCCCGGGGAGAGATGCCAACATCCCCCATGATGTGCCTCCGTTTTACTCTTTTCTTTCTTCTCCTTGGCGGAATCCTGGCGCGCCCCGCCGCCGCCCAGACCGCCGCTCGTTCCGCCGGTTCGCCTCTCCTCGAGCTGACCCATAAGATCGACGAGCAGAACACGAAGATCGACGCGCTCTCCCAGCAGATTCTGAAGTTGCAGCAGGAACTCGGGGAATTGAAAGGCGAGGCCACTGCCACTCCGGCGGTCGCCCAGAGCGTCTCGGCCTCTCCCACGGCCGCGCCCAACGGCGCCACCCACGTCGTGACCCGGGGCGAGACCCTCACCTCCATTGCCAAGCAATACAAAGTCGGGATCGACGAGCTGCAAAAGTTCAACCACATCGAGAACGACCGGAAACTTCAGATCGGCCAGACGCTCGTCATTCCGGGAACCCAGAGTCCCGCTCCGACCGCCGCGCCTAACGAGTAAGATGGAGACGGCCGGCAGCCAAAGCTGGTTTCTGCGCAAACACGTCGATGGCAGCGTTTTTGGCCCGCTCTCCTTCGCGCAGGTCCGCCGTTGGGCCGACGCCGCGCAGATCGCGCCGCACGACAAAATCTCGCACGACCAGGACACCTGGCTAAAGGCGCCAATGTTTCCCGAGCTGGGAATGGATTGGCTCGTTGAGGTGACGAGCGAGCGCTACTACGGCCCCACCACCCTCGGCGCGGTCCGGGAATTCCTCCGCCTCGGCGAGATCAACGAAGAGACTTTCGTAGTCAATTCCTGCAACGGCGCGCGCCAGCAGATCAAGGAGCTGCCCGGCCTGGCGCCCGTGCCGGACGACTTCGCGGAGGCGCCTGACGAGGCGCCGCCGGCCAGCCCGATGGCGATCAATCTGCGCGACCGAATCAACGACCTCGAGCAAAGCCTTTTCGAGGAACGCCGCGCGCTCGAGGAATGCGAAGCGCGTTACCGCGAATTGGAAGCGCGCTACAACGAATTGCGGCAAACGCTGGCGTTGTAGCAGGGGGCGTTGACCCCGGCTGGTCTGGCGGTAAGCAACGTCCTAACCCAGCCGGGGTCGCCGCCCCCGGCTACAACGCGCTCGTCGCGAGCGCCGTTTCGGTATCGGGCGTCTCGAGCAAGCTCTGCTCGCAGAGGCGCGCGTACTTTCCGCCTAACGACAGCAGCTCCTCGTGCGTGCCGCGCTCGATGATTCGCCCGTGGTCGAGGACCAGGATCTGGTCCGCCCGCACGATCGTCGAGAGCCGGTGCGCGATCACGATGCAGGTGCGATGGAACATCAGGTTCTCCAGCGCCTGTTGGATGAGCCGTTCCGTCGCCGTGTCCACGCTCGCGGTCGCCACGTCGAGGATCAGAATTGGCGGATCCTTGAGCAAGGCGCGCGCGATCGAGAGCCGCTGCTTTTCGCCCACGCTTAGCTTCACCCCGCGCTCTCCCACCACGCTCCCCAAGCCGTTAGGCAGACGGTCGACGAAAGCGCGCGCGTTCGCCGCCTCGACCGCTTCGAAGAGCTCCTCATCGGTCGCGTCCGGTTTTCCGAGGAGCAGATTTTCCCGGATCGTTCCGTTGAAGAGGAAACTCTCCTGCGTCACCACGCCGATTTTTTCGCGCAGGGCATGGACCCCGAAATCGCGAATCGGCCGGCCATCGATCGTGATCGATCCCGAGGTGTATTCGTAGAATCGCGTGAGCAGATTGACGAGAGTGGATTTGCCCGCCCCGGTCGCGCCGACGAGCGCGATCGTCTCGCCGCGCCGGGCGTGGAAGCTCACGTTGCTCAGGGCGACGAGACCCTTGGCGTAGGCGAAACTGACCTCGTCGCAGCGGATTTCGCCCTCGATCTGCGCGATCGCTGCGCCGTCGCGCAACCCCGGCTCTTCCGCCTCGTCGAGAATCTCGAAGACGCGCTCGCCCGCCGCGCGCCCCGCTTGCACAAGCTGGTTCAATTGATGCAGTCGGGTCACGGGTTCGTAGAGAAATCGCGTCAGGGTGATAAAGGCAACGAGCGACCCAACCTGCATTTCGCCGCGCAAAACGGCCCGGCCCCCGAAGCCGATGGCGAGGACCAAGCCTAACGAATTCAGGAAATCCATCGATGGGCTGTAGAGCGCCCAGGCCCGCATGATCCGGAGCGTGGCCTGGCGAAGCGCGTCGCTCGCGCGATTGAAACGCGCGTGTTCGCTTTTTTCCCTAACGAACGATTTGATCTGGCGAATCCCCGCGAGATCGTCGAGGAGGAGCGCGTTCAGGGCTGAGGCCGCGCGCCGTTGCGGACGATAACGGCTCGGGCCGGTGAGGGTGAAGGCGAGCGCACCACCGAGGAGGAGCGGCACCGGCGCGAGCACGCACCAGGCGAGACTCCCGCTAAAATAAAAGAGCGTCACGATCACGATCGCGACCTGCAGAATCGCGACCACACCCTGCTCGATCCCGTCGATCAGGACGCGCTCGACCGAGTTCACATCCTCGACCACGCGCGTGATCAGGTCGCCCGTCGCGCGATTATCAAACCAGCGCAACGGGAGCAACTCGATGTGCCGGAAAAGATCGCTCCGGAGATCGAAGATGACCTTTTGTTCGAAGCTGTTGTTGAGCAAAATGCGCAGGCCGTTGAGCAGGTCCTGGAGGAAAAAAGAGAGAAGCGCCAGCCCCACCATCGGGAGGAGCAACTCCGGGCGATGGCCGGCGATGACGTCGTCGATGATGAACTTCGTCACCGCCGGGAAGACGATGATCATGAGTGTGCTGAGAACCGCGCAGGCGAGGGTGCCGGCCGCCATCCAGGGATAGCGTTTGAGGTAGGCGAAGACGCGCCAGACGGTTCTCATTTTGCGCCATCAACGTCAGTGGGCGTTGGAACGAGCGCAAGCTTCGGGGAGCGCGCTGCCTGCCCGCCGTGTGCGGGCGCCTCGCGTGCTCTTTGTGGCGCCTCGCCGCAAAGCGGGCGGAAACGACGGATGGAGTTTTGCCCTGGCGCGACGCGCGCAACAAAGTCCGCAACGGCGAGGCGCCGTTGCCAGCACGCGAGGCGCCCGCACACGGCGGGCAGGCAGTGCGCTCCCCGGAGCTTGCTCCGCCTCCACGCTTCACTAAGCTTGAGCGCGTGATCATCGAGCAGATATTCACTTCTCCTGGCCACAACTACGTCGGCCATCACGGCCAGCCGCCCGACGATTTTCCGCTCCAGAAAATGCAGGAGATCGAGTGCGTCGCCGGGCATGGGATCCGGGGCGACCGTTACTTTGATTTCAAGGACGATTACCAGGGGCAAATCACTTTTTTCGCGCGCGAAGATTTCGACGCCCTCGCGGCGGCCTTCAGCCTAACGACGAAATCGCCGGGCGTCCTCCGCCGCAATCTGATCGTTTCCGGGGTCGAGCTGCCAAGTTTGATCGGGGCTGATTTTGAGCTCCAGGGTGTGCAATTCCACGGCACGGTCCACTGCGCGCCCTGCGCCTGGATGGATGTCGCCTTCGCGCCGGGCGCGGAGAAATTTCTCGCCCCGGGCAAAGGAGGATTGCGGGCGCGCATTTTGTCGGACGGCCGGATCAGGTTGGGCGAGGCGCGGCTGAAAATTCTGCAGGCTCTCGCCTAACGATGCGCTTCAGCGCAGTCCTGCTGGCGGGCGGCAAATCGACCCGGATGGGCCGCGACAAAGCCCTCCTCCAAATCGGGGGCGAACCGCTTTACCGGCGTCAGCTCCAGACCTTGCGCCGCCTGGGCCCCGAGCGACTCATGATTTCCGGGCCGCCGCGCGATGAGGTGGCGGCGGTGGCGGATGAATTTGAGGGGGCGGGGCCGCTCGCCGGCATCGCCGCGACGCTCCGGAAATGCGCGTCCCCGCTTCTTGTCGTGCTGGCGGTCGATTTGCCGGAGATGACGACCGAATTTCTGAAATCGCTGCTCGATCATTCTCGCGAGGGGCAGGGAGTCGTGCCGCGTGGTCCTGAGTTTTTTGAGCCGCTCGCCGCGGTTTACCCAACCAGCTGCGCGAGACTGGCGGACGCTGCATTGCGGCGTGGCGAATTCTCGATGCAGAATTTTGTGCGCGAGGCGCAAGCGCAGAAATTGGTCGTGCCGAGAACAATTGCGCCGTTGGAAACCCCGCTTTTCGCAAACCTGAACACGCCGGCCGACCTCTGAAAACAAAACACGCCACCGCGCAGAAAGTGACCGTCGGCAAATATCGCGAGGGGGATTTCGCCCTCGCAGAACCGGATGAGGTCGCGGTTGAAGAGCCGCTCGAGATTCGCGTGGAAGGCGAGAGCGTGGCGGTCGTGATGCGCACGCCGGGGCATGATCGCGAGCTCGCCGCCGGCTTTGCCCTCACCGAGGGAATCGTTAGGCGGGCGTCCGACATTTTTGAAATTACTTCCTGCCTGACGACCGACCCGCCGACCGGCAACGTCGTGCAAATCGCCCTGACCGATCCGGCGAGTTTTGATACCGCCAAACTGAGCCGTCATGTTTTCAGCTCCTCGAGTTGCGGCATTTGCGGAAAGGCCACGATCGAGGCGGCGCTGCAGCAGTTCCCCCCGATCGTGGAAGCGCCGCAAGTTCCGGCTCAGGTTTTGCTCGGCTTGCCCGCGAAACTGGCCGCCGCGCAGGAGACCTTCCGACGGACCGGGGGCCTGCACGCCTGCGCGCTCTTCGACGTCGCCGGCGAGCTGCTCCTATTGCGTGAAGATGTCGGGCGGCACAATGCGCTCGATAAATTGATTGGCCACGAGCTGCTCGCGCAGCGGTTCCCGTTAGGCAGCCGCGTTCTTCTCCTAAGCGGACGCATTTCCTTCGAGATGACGCAGAAGGCGCTCGCCGCGGGGATCGCGATCATCGCGGCCATCTCTGCGCCGACCAGTCTGGCGGTGGAATTTGCGCAGGCCAACAATCAGACACTCGTCGGATTTCTGCGTGGCGAAACGATGAACATCTACGCCGGCGCCGAGCGCATGTTGTAGCCGGGGGCGTTGACCCCGGCTGGTCTAACGCATGGCTGGTCTAACGCATGGCTGGTCTTGGACCCGCCGGGGTCACCGCCCCCGTCTACAACGGCCCTTGAAGGTCAGCTCCGCGATCCCCGATTTATCCAATTCGCCGAGCCCTTCCGCAATCATCCGTTCGTATTGTTCCTTCGTCGCGCGGGCCAGCGGCAGATCGAGTCCTGCTTTTTCGCCTAACGACAGCGCAATCCCGCTATCCTTGGCCGCGTGCGCGGCAGAGAAGAAGCAGGCGTGATCGCGCTTCTGCATATCTTCGCCGTCGGTTTGCAGGACGCGCGAGCCGGCCCCGGTTTCCGCGAAGACTTCGCGCAAGATCGTGAGATCGAGGCCGAGCGCATCGCCCAACCCGAGGCCTTCGGCGAGCCCGGCGGTGTTGATATTCATCACCATGTTGACGAGCGCTTTCACCTTGGCCGCTTCGCCCGCCTGGCCGATGTAGCGGATCTTGGAACCGAGCGCCTCAAGGACCGGCTGCGCGCGCTCGAAGGCGGATTTGTCGCCCCCACACATGAGATAAAGCGAACCGTCGCGCGCCTGCGCGATGCTCGAGGCCATGCAGGCCTCGAGGGTCTGCGCGCCCGCCCGCTCGGCCAGCTGCTCGATCTCGACGTGCATC
>JBBQHV010000023.1:0-13082 GCA_038324295.1 Chthoniobacterales bacterium | reverse complement strand
GGGCGGGATCTCCTCGGCCAGGTCGGACTCGGTGAACGGATCGAGCATTATCCAGCCCAGCTTTCTGGTGGCGAACAGCAGCGCGTCGCGCTCGCCCGGGCCTTCATCAATCGCCCCAAAGTTTTGTTTGCCGACGAGCCGACCGGAAACCTCGACGCCGAAACGGGCGAGAAAGTGATCGCGATCATGCTCGAGTTGAATCGCACCGCCGGGACCGCGCTCGTCCTTGTCACACACGATCCGGAGGTCGCGCGCCTGACGGAACGGGCCATCCGCCTACGCAGCGGGAAGATGATCGAATGATGCAGCGGGGCCCGAGCGGCAACCTCCGTTTCATTTTGCGCATGGCCTGGCGCGACAGCCGGTCGAGCCGGCGGCGCCTTCTCCTTTTCTCGATTTCGATTTCGTTAGGCGTGGCTGCCCTGATCGCGATCGGTCTTTTCCGGGCCAGTCTTGCGCAGGCGATCGACGAGCAGGCGCGCTCTCTCCTCGGGGCCGATCTGGTGGTGGAGAGCTCGCGCCCGTTTACAGCCGAGCAGGAGCAAATGCTGAGGTCGTTAGGCGAAACCCAGGCGCGCGAGGTGCGCTTCCGCACGATGGCGCGTTTTCCGAAGAGCGGTGGCACCCGCCTCGTTCACGTGCGCGCGTTGGGCGGTAATTTTCCCTTTTACGGCCGGATGGAAACCAATCCGCCGGCCGCCGCGCAAACATTTCGCGAAGGCGGCGCGGCGGTGCCGGAAGAGAGTCTGCTCCTGCAATATCGAGCCAGGACGGGCGATTCGATCAAGATCGGCGAGGTCACTTTCAAAATCGCCGGGGCCCTCACGAAGATGCCGGGAGAAGCGTCGCCCGCGGCCAGCTTTGCGCCGCGGGTTTACATTCCGCTGCAGGACCTCGCGAAAACCAACCTGCTCAAGCCGGGCAGCCTCGCGCATTATTTGAATTTCGTGAAGTTTCCGCCCGGCACCGACGTCACGGCGGAAGTGCAAAAGCTCGCGCCGCAAATCGAGCGCGCCGGGCTGCAATACGACACGGTCGCGAAACGCAAAAAGGAGCTCGGCCGGGCGCTCGATAACCTTTACCGCTTTCTCAATCTCGTTGGTTTTATCGCGCTCCTCCTCGGCGCGGTCGGCGTGGCGAGCGCGATTCAGGCGCATCTCCAGCAAAAAGTGCGGACGGCCGCGGTCCTGCGTTGCCTCGGCGCGACCGGGCGCACTTCGGTCGCGGTCTACCTCGGGCAGGCGATCGCGCTCGGTTTGATCGGGGCGCTGGCGGGCGGAGTCATTGGCCTAACGATCCACCAATTGCTCCCCGTCACCCTGCAAAAATTCATTCCCTTTCCGCTCCCACGCGCGATCGCGTGGTGGCCGGTTTTCCGCGGAATGGCGATCGGTCTTGGCGTTTGCATTCTTTTCGCGCTCCCGCCGCTCCTGCGTTTCCGGCGGGTCTCGCCGCTCCTCACCTTGCGCGCTTCGGTGGAGGAAAATGCGGAGCCGATGAGACGCGATTTCGCGGTCTGGATCGTTTACGGCGCGATCGTCTTCGGGTTGACTCTGCTCGCTATTTCGCAGTCGGAAAAATGGAGCGACGGCCTCTGGGTCGCAGGCGGCTTGGCGGTGGCGGTAGCGGTGCTGGCGGGCGTGGCGAAGCTCCTCATTTTTCTCGTGCGCAAGCTGCTGCCGCAGAGCTGGAGTTTTGTTCTTCGCCAGGGGCTGGCTAATTTGCATCGGCCGAACAACCGGACTTTGCTTCTTACCTTGTCGTTAGGCTTGGGCACCTTTTTGCTCCTCAGCGTTTACCTGACACGGGATGTTCTTCTCACGCAGTTTCGGTCGATTGGCGGGAACAATCAGCCGAACATTTTCCTTTTCGATATCCAGCCCAATCAAACCGCGGCGGTCGCGAACGTCGTCCGGCAAGAAGGGCTCCCGGTGCTGCAACAGGCGCCGATCGTCACCATGCGGTTAACGGAAGTGAAGGGACGGAAGTCGTCAGACATTTTGAAAGACCCGCACCGGACCGCGCCGGAATGGGAATTGGAGCGCGAATATCGTTCGACCTATCGCGCGGACCTGAGTGAGACGGAAAAGATCACGGCCGGGAAATGGATCGGCCAGGTCGATTATCATCCGGGCGAGACGGTGCCGGTCTCGGTCGAGCAGGATATCGCGAAGGACCTTGGCCTAACGATCGGCGACACGCTCGTCTTCGACGTCCATGGCATGCCGATCAAAACCCGGGTGGCGAGTTTGCGCGAGGTCGATTGGAAACGTTTCCAGACCAATTTTTTCATCGTCTTCCCGACCGGCGTCCTCGAAAAGGCGCCGACCTTCAACGTCCTCGTCAGCCGGGTGCCGACGCCGGCCGCTTCCGCGCGGCTGCAGAATGCGGTCGTGGCGAAGTTTCCCAATGTCTCCGCGGTCGATCTCACTTCGGTCATCCAGACGGTCGATGGGATTCTGGGCAAAGTTGCGCTCGTCATTCGCGTCATGTCGCTCTTCATCGTCGGGACCGGCCTGATTGTGCTTGGGAGCACGATCTGGAGTGGGCGTTATCAGCGGCTGAAAGAGAGCGTGCTTTTGCGAACGTTAGGCGCGACGCGTCGGCAGATTTGGGAAATTCTGGGCGCGGAATATTTGTTTCTCGGACTGCTCGCGAGCGCGACCGGGATCGTGCTCGCGCTGGCCGCGAGCTGGGCCCTGGCGGTCTTCGCTTTCCAACTCGACTACACGCTCTCGTTCTGGCCGCTGCTGGTGGCGGCGCTGGCGGTCAGTTCGTTAACCGTCGCGGTCGGATTGTTGACCAGCTACGGGATCGGGAGCACGCCGCCGCTCGCCATTCTGCGCGACGAGTTGTAGGCGGGGGCGCTGACCCCGTCGGGTCTCCCGCGTAGCTGGCCTCTGTGCCGCCGGGGTCAGCGCCCCCGGCTACAACAGCGCGGCCAGCTCGCTTTTCGTTAGGGGACGCCAGGCGCCGCGCGGCATTTCGCCGAGCCGGAGGTTCCCGAGCCGAATGCGCACAAGCCGCTCCACCTCGTAGCCGATCTCGTAAAACATACGACGGATCTGGCGATTCATCCCCTGTTGCAGGACGACGCGCAGTCGAGTCGGTCCAAATTGCTGCACGCGCACGAGCTTGGCCCGTTTTCCGCCGAGAAAGATTCCGGCGAGCATTTTCTCCGCCAGCTTCGGTTGCCAGAGTTTGTCGAGCGTGACCTCGTATTCCTTCTCGACCTTGTAACGCGGATGGGTGAGGCGCTGGGCGAGATCACCGTCGCTCGTGAGGAGGAGGAGTCCTTCCGTCTGGGCATCGAGCCGGCCGACGCTGAAGAGGCGGGAAAATTTTGGCGGCAACAAATCGTAGATCGTATCGGTGGCGTGGGGATCGCGCCGGGTGGAGACGAAGCCGGCCGGCTTGTGCAGGACGATGGTGAGCGCCTGCGCCGGCCTAACGAGCCGATGGCCGACTTTGACGTGATCGGTCGGTTCGACCTGGGTGCCGAAATTGGTGCAGGGCTGGCCGTTGACGGTGACGCGGCCTTCCGCGATCAACTCGTCGCAATGCCGCCGCGAGCCCAGACCGGCGGCGGCGAGGAAACGATTGAGGCGCATGGAGAAGTTGAGAGTTTTTGGTTGAGAGTTGAGAGACGGCGGCTCTCAACTACAAACTCTCAACTCTCAACTTTTCTTCTAGAGATCCGGCTTGGTCTTCGGCAGGCCGACGACTTTGCTCGAGTCTTTCCACTGGCCACGCTTTTTCAGCAGCTCGACCCGCTCGAAACGCTTCAAGACATTGCGCTTGGCGGTGATGGTGCTGGCGCCTCTGAGACTGCGATGTTGCGACATAGAAAAAATGCTCCGGGTTGTGGATCAGAAAACGAGCCGGCACAGTAACCAGCCTCGCCGATTTTTCAAATGGTTAAGAACATCCCGCATCTCAGGCTGACCCTTGGTTTGCTCGCGCTCCTTATCTGCGCGGGTGCTCTGCTCTCCTGCCGGAGCGTTAACTGGTTTTTGTTGAAGCGATCGTTGCGATTGAAGTTTGGCGATGAGCGCTGGATCACGACGCAGGCCCTGGCCGACTGGCTGGCGGACAAAAGCCGGCCGGCGCCCGTCCTGCTCGATGTGCGGACGCCGGCGGAATGGCAGGTGAGCCACCTGCCGGGTGCGCGTCGAGTCGATCCGCAGGCGACGGCGGCGACCGCGGCGGAGGGCGTGGCGAAGGACCGGCCGATCGTGACCTATTGCGCGGTCGGTTATCGCTCCGGCGAAATGGCGCAGCGGCTGCGCACGGCCGGCTTCACTTATGTGCAAAATCTGGAGGGCTCGATCTTCGAATGGGCGAACGAGCGCCGGCCCCTCGTTCATGACGGCGAGCGGGTCACGCGGGTTCATCCTTATGATGCGCTTTGGGGTCGGCTCCTGAAAGACGAAGTGCGCGCGCCGCTGGCAATTGTAGGGCGACCGGTTCGGTCGCCCAGTTTCTGAAGCGGGGCAGGCGAAGCGCCCGCCCTCCAATCCCCTCTTGCCTAACGAATGTTGCTGAGAAAGACGGTCGTGCCGCAGGTTGCGAGATCCACGATCGGCAGGCCGCGTTTCCCGAGCTGCTCGCGCCAGTGGGGGAGCCGGTCCTGTTCGACGAGCAGGAAAATCCGGTCGGCTCCGCCCCAGGCGTGCAGAACGGTCGGCTCATCGAGATAGACATCGGAGGCGGTGGGATCGATTCGCGTGTTCAGATTCGCGTTTGGATCCTGATTCACGAGATAGAATTTTCGCCCGAGATAAAAGAGGAGGCTGCTCCCGACATGCATCCGGCCCTCGTAAATCACCTTGTCGTTAGGCGCGATCCGCGCCTCGATGAACTCCGCGCCATCGGCGAGCGAGAAATAGGGCGCCATCCGCGCGACCCCGTCGATCATGCCGAAACCGATCGGCACCATCGCGGCGGCGATCGCGGTGAGGGCGACGCGGCCGCGGTTTTGCCCGATGAACCAGAGGGCGAGCGCCGGAAAAAGGAGGAGTGTGATCCCGATGATGGCAAAGAGCGAGCGGAAGCCGAGCCAGGCGGAGAGCGGCATGCTCGTGACCGTGCGCCAGGCGGTCGAACGCTCCGCGGTCGCGCCCCAGTGTGTATTTGCGCCCTGGAGCAGTTGCGGCAATCGCCAGGCCACGAAAGCCGCCGCCAGGCCGACCATGAGGACGCCGAGAACGCCGATCACCCGGGTCCAGCGCGGCATGCGTTCCCAGGCGGTCGCGGCAAAAATGGCGAACCCGCTCCACATGCTCATCGAGTAATAGTCCTGGCGTTGCCCGATGAAGAAGAGCGGGACGAGCACGACCGCCATCCAGCAGAGCGGGAGGGCGTCGGCAAATTCAATTTCGCGCGGGCGGAAAACGCGCCGCGCCGCGCAGACCACGCCGGGCAAAATGAGAAAACTCCAGGGGAACAACCAGGCGAAATGGAGCGCGCAAAAAGTGAGGCGCGGCACGTTGTCGTAGGTATGGCCAGGATCAGCCGCGCCCGTAAGATGGACGAACCATTCCTGCCCGGTGATCAGCCGGAGAAACCCCGGATGTCGCCATTCCATCCAAAGATGCCAGGGAGCGGCGATCAGGAAAAAGACGAGAAGCCCCTCCCAGCGCAGCAGCTTGCGGAAGCGGATCCGCGCCTCGCGATAAAAGCAGGCGAGCAAGCCGAGCGTGGCGGCGGGATAAATCAGGCCGTGCAGGCTCTTCGACATGCAGGCGAGCGCGGCGCAAATCCAAAAGCCAATGAACCAGGCACGCCGCCCGGCGTGCCGTTCGTAGCCACGGATCGCGCAATAAATCGCGCCCGCGATGAACGCGCTGAAGACCGGCTCGGGCATGACAATTCGCCCGAGCAGAAAAGTGCCGCAGGAACAAAGGTAAATGAGGCCGGCCATGAATCCGCGCGCCGGGCCGCCGAGCCGTTCGCCGATGAGAAAAGTGAGCGCAACCGTGGCGAAAATGGAAAGAGCGATCGGAAGGCGCGCGGCCGAGGTCGTTAGGCCAAATGCTTTCAGGGAGATCGCGATCATCCAGTAGACGAGCGGCGGTTTTTGCAGACGCGGGATGCCGTCGTTCGTCGGAGTAAGCCATTCGTGCGACTCGAGCATCTCGCGCGCGGCGCCGGCGTACTGGCCTTCGGTCTCATTATAAAGATCGCCCCAGCCGATCGTAGCGAGATGGAAGAGGGCCGCGAGCAGGAGCAGAAAAACGAAAAGGCTCCGGCGCAGCGGGGGCGGCTGGACCGCGTGCGGCGAGAGGAAAACGTCGTCGAGTGTGAGGGCGGGATTAGCGGAGGGAGTCATCGTTAGGCAGCCGGCCGCGCCGCGCGGTGGCGGTCCCATTCTTCCGGCAGGCGAAGCAGCTTCGCTTCCGGCATCTGCACGATCGCGAGGGTCTGGCGGCATTCCGCGATGAGGGCGTTATCGGCCGGTCGGCGAATCTGGAAGGCGCACCAAAAGCGGACGCGCTCGAGGCGATCGAGCCAGCCCTCGATGATGAGACGATCGCCCAGTTGCGCGGCGCGGCGGTAGTCGATCTCGGTCCGTACGACCACGGGGTAACGTTGGGTTTGCGCCATCTCGCTCAGTTTCAGGCCGAGCTTTTCCGCGAGGAGAGTGCGGGCGATTTCGATGAAGCGCAGATAGGCGATGTTGTGCACCACCGCCGCGCAATCCGTATCGAAAAAGAATACCTGCACTTCGGTTTGGATTCGGGGCGCGCCTTGCGGGGTCATTGCGGTTTAGTTCGACGCGCGCTCTGCTTCGGGAGTTCGTGCAGGAATGACGAAATCCGAAGCCCGAAGCTCGAAACAATGACGAAGTTCGAAACGAGTGCTGGCGCGCTGCTTCGGTTTTCGGGCTTCGTCATTGTTTCGGGTTTCGGCTTTCGGGCTTCGTCATTTCCACCTACATCCGGACGAGATCGAGCAGGAACTGGCACCAGAGATAAATCATCCCGCGCCACGAATACTTGATCTCGCCCCCGACGGTTTGGGTGAGAACGCCCTGCCGAAGGTTGTGCGCGATCTGGTCGCGCAGGTCGTTCTCGAATTCGCGCTGGATCTGTTCCTCATCGAGCGGATGAATCCCTTCGATCTCGACCGAATGTGCGCGCAGGAAACTCTTGTGGCTTTGGTAGAGCTGCCAGAAAGACTGGTCGGGCCGTTGCCGGTTGATCCGAAATTGCGGAGTCAATTTCAATCCGTAGGACAAAGGATAATTCCAGGTCGTCCAAACGATCCCCTCCTCCGTGCGCGAAGAAATGCGCAGGTAGTAAAACGAGAGATCGTTCTGTTCGTTCAGGCAGATGGCGGCCTGCGCCCGATCCTCCTCCTTGTAGTAGATGCGAAAAAACTGGCGGTAATCCTCCCAGTCCCAACCGGAGTCGCTGATGTGAGCAAAGCCCTCCCCTTCGATCTGGGCCGAGATCTCGTCCAGGGTCGGGAAAATGTCGGAAGAGGGCGGACTTTTCGGGCGCAGTGTTTTCTCCCGCGGGAGGCGGAGCGCGCGGATGCGGGTGAGGATTTCCACCCAGGGCAAAAAGAGCCAGCTGAGCGCGCTGCAAACCCCGAGCACCCAGTTGTCGGTGATGTAGTAAATGCCAAGGAAGGACGCGGCGAGAATGCCGAAGGCGCCGACCTTTTGCGAAAAGGACGATTCATAGCTGCGCAGCGCGACGCTGAGCACCGCGACCCCCAGCGTGATGAAAAGCCCGAAGAGCATCAGGAGCCTATTGAAACACCCATGCGCCCCGCGCGGGAGCAATTTTGGCCGGATGGCAAGGCGCGAGTGACGCGCATCCCCGCAGTGGGCTGCAAGGAGCGAGCAACGCCGCCAGAGGGCCAAAATTGCTCTCGCCCGCAGGGTTGCGTCGATTTTGCCGTTGGCCCGCGTCGCTCACTCGGGCGGTATCGCGATGGATACGGCCGCTTCGCTCGCGCCTTGGCCAACGCCAAAATCGAAAGCAACGCGGGGCACATGGGTACTTCAATAGGCTCCTTAGGGGACGATGGCGTGCGCGCGAAGGAATTTCTCGAGCATGTCGGTGTCGAAATTCGCGAGCACTTCATCCCCGGCGACGAGCGTGGGCACGTAGGTCTGATCGGATAGTTCCTTCATCTCTGCGTAAGCCGAGCGGTCCTGGCCGACATCGATCTCGGCGAATTTGTAGCCGTGTTCGGTGAGGTAATCCTTCGCGTCCATGCACCAGGAACACCATTCGCGGCTGAAAAGTCTGAGTTGGGTCGGCACCGGGGAATAAACAGCCGGGCGCTGGTGCGTCAACGTCTCACTCTGCCTCCTCGTAATCGTGCTCCTGCTCGTGCTCGTAATCGGTTTTCCGTGCTGAAATGTTCGAGCACGAGCACGAGCACGAGGCTGAGATCAGTTCACGATCTCCCAGCTCCCCGTGGGATTGCGCACCACCCCGAGCCGGCCCGGATAAATCGTCGAGAGCACCATGCCCGCGCACATCTGCGTCTCTTCGTCCTTCACCCCGGCAAAGGTTTTCTCGTCGAGGCCAAAGAGCGGGCCGCTCTTGCGCGTTACCACCACTTCCGGTCCGCCGGTGGTCGCGAATTCGAGTTCGCCGGCTTGCGGCGGCGCCACCCGCACGCCGGCCTGGTAAGCGTTGTCGAGGCACTTCGCCTTGCGCACGTCGTCCACCTTGAGGGAGTCGTTCTCGTCGATCGCCTTGTAGAGATCGGCAAAATCCGGCTGAAACCATTCCGCTCGTTTCCGCAGCAGCAGCGTGATCTTTTGCTTGTCCTCCTCCGCCAGCGAAGTGACCGGCGGGTAATGATGCCACGGCAGATCGAGCGCAAAATCGGCTCTGAACTCCCGCTCGAAAGTCACCTTGCCCTTCACCGCCTTGCGATCGTCGACTCCTTCATTCGCCTGATTGGTCGCATGCACGCTCCCGGGCTCGACTTCCTCGGTCGCCTGATCCGTGTTCGAAGCCCAGCGCAGTTGGGCGCGGTAAGTTTTCGCGGGATCGTTAGGCGTGAAAACGATCCGGAGTTTATTCTGGCCTTTGCGCACGACCGCGCCGGCCGAGCTCATCGGCAGCCAAACGGCCGGCCCGACCTCGTGTTCGTCAAATAGGACGGGTAACTTTTCCTCTCGAACCTCCTGTTCGGCGAAAGGCACGTTGTTGATGAACAACTCCGCTTTCCCCGGGACGGTTGTGACCTCCTGGTCTTTGGCCGGATCGCCGATGAAGGGCGTAAACTTGAACTCGACGTTGATCACCGCCGCCGGCGCGAGCGACACGAGACCGAAAAAAAGAAGCGCCCAGGCGAATTTTCGCATGCCGGGGTTATCGCAAAAGTCACCGCGCCCGACGAGTGGAAAGATCGGCTGTAGCGGCGCTCTGTGAGCGTCGTGTCTGCCGCGAAGAAGTACGCTCTGCGACGGTCACAGACCGCCGCTACAGGATTGGCTCGCCGTCAGCCGAGTGAGGACTTGTAGGCGGCGGCGTCCTTCAGATTCTTCAGCTCGTCGGGGTTCTCCACCTGCAGAACGTAGATCCAGCCTTCGCCGTAAGGGTCGGTGTTGATGAGCGCCGGATTCGATTCGAGCGCCTTGTTCGCTTCCAGGACCGTCCCTTTGACCGGCGCGTAGATATCGCTCGCCGCTTTGACCGATTCCACGACTGCGATCGTCGCCCGGGCATCGTAGGTCGCTCCCGCCTTCGGCAGCTCGACGTAAACCACGTCCGTCAATTCCGCCTGCGCGTGATCGGTTATCCCGACCCGGATCTTGTCGTCTTCGCGGCGGATCCATTCGTGCGATTCGGTGTAGAGAAGGTCGTCTGGAACATTCATGATTTTTTGTAGAGCGGTTTCTTTTCGATCACTGCGGGAAATTTCTGGCCGCGGATTTCAATCTCGATTTCCTCGCCCGGTTTGGGTGTCGGGGTCGTTAGGTAAGCCATCCCGATGCCGTAG
Organism: Chthoniobacterales bacterium; assembly: GCA_038324295.1. GTDB lineage: Bacteria > Verrucomicrobiota > Verrucomicrobiia > Chthoniobacterales > UBA10450 > Palsa-1392. The sequence goes on along the minus strand of JBBQHV010000023.1, from coordinate 3,107 downwards.
TGCAAGCTTGGCGAAAGCGTTCCGCTCGTCACTTCGCCGGCCTCCGCACCGTCGCGGAAGACACGGTAATGCGGCCGCGGCGGCGGACCTTTGCCCTTCATCCGGAATGCCACCAGCCGGCGCGACAGTCCTTCCTCCTTTTCGCGCTGGAGTTTCTCGCGCCCGCTGAATTTTGGCTTCGTCAGATCGACGAAAAAGCCGAGACCGGCTTCGAGCGGGTTGTGCTCGGGAGAAAGGTCGGAGCCGTTCAATGGATAACACATTTCAAGGCGCAAAGTGTCGCGCGCGCCGAGCCCGCAGGGGCGAATCCCTAACGACTTCCCGCGCTCCAGAATTTCGTTCCAGATGCGCGGCGCCTCCGCCGCAGCGAAGAAAACCTCGATCCCGTCTTCCCCGGTGTAACCGGTCCGCGCAACCCAGATCGGCGCCCCGCCGAGCTCGAACTTCGCGATCTGATTCCGGGCCGGCATTTCCTTGCCATCGCCAAAAACCGCCTGGAAAAGTTCGCCCACCCGCGGCCCTTGAATGGCCAGCCCGGCGTACTCGTCGCTTCGATTTTCGAGCTGCACGTCCGTTGTAGCCGGGGGCGTTGACCCCGGCAGGTGCGACTGCAGCCACCCAAAATCGTCCTCGATCCGCGACGCATTCACGACGAGCAGGAACTTCTCATCCTCGATCCGATAAATGATGAGGTCGTCGATAATTCCGGCGTCGTCGTTGAGCAAAAACGTGTATTGCCCGGTCCCGACTTCGAGCTTGGCGACGTTGTTGGTCAGCATCGTGTTGAGCCACTCGCCGGCGCGCGGACCGCTCGCGAAGAGCTCGCCCATATGCGAGATATCGAAGACGCCGACGGCCGTCCGCACCGCCCCATGTTCCTCCATGATGCTGCTGTATTGCACCGGCATGAGCCAGCCGCCGAAGGGGATGACTTTCGCGCCGAGCCGCACGTGTTCGTCGTAAAGCGGAGTGGTTTTTTGCGCGGCGTCGCTCACCGCGCTGACCCTAAAGGTTGGCCTCCCGGTGTCAATCTTGACGCGCCTTCCCGCCGCTCTGTTGAACTCGCGCGGGCCAGCCTTTACCATGAGAACAACGATGAATGTGCTCGATTCTTTGGAACGGCGTTTCGGCCGCTTCGCCATCCCGGGATTGATCCGCGTCGTCGCCGGATTCAACGCGCTCGTCTTCGTTCTCGCCCGGCTCAGTCCCGATCTCGTCCACATGCTCGACCTCAATCGCGGGGCCATTCTGCGCGGCGAAGTCTGGCGGCTCGTCACCTACATCTTCATCCCCACGACCGACAGCCCGATCTGGATTCTCTTCGTCCTCCTTTTCCTTTGGTATATCGGCGAAGGATTGGAGCGGGCCTGGGGCGCGTTTCGGGTCAATCTTTTCTACCTCATCGGGATGCTCGGTACGACCGTGGCGGCCTTTTTCTTCGGGAGTAATTTTTCCAATACGATGCTGAACGCGTCGCTCTTTTTCGCCTTTGCCCACTTCTATCCGGACGAGGTGATCTACATCTTTTTCATTCTCCCGGCGAAAGTGAAGTGGCTCGCCTGGGTCTCGGCCGCGCTTCTCCTCTTTGGGTTCGTTTCCAGTCCGAACTCCTATCGCATGGCCCTGGTCGCGGCGATGGCCAACTATCTCATCTTCTTCGGACCGGGACTCGTGCGGGCGGCGCGGCAACGGCATGAGGTGGCCGATCGGCAGAAGCGTTTCGAGGGAAATTCCCGCCCGGAAGAGGAAGCCTTGCATCATTGCGCAACCTGCGGCGCGACCGAGCTGACGAATCCCAACCTCGAGTTCCGGGTCGCGCGCGACGGCGAAGAATATTGCCTCGCTCATCTCCCCAGTGCCGTCGCCAAAGTGGAAGCCGAAGCCTAACGATCACCCAGGCGGCGTCCAAGGTCACTCCGGGGAGGACGGGATGTCACCCCGTCGACGGCCGGGAGTCTCCCGGCCGCCCGTCTGCAATCCACGCGCAAGAACTCGCCCGGATGGTTCCGACCACGCCGCGCCTGTGCTCGGGAGACTCCCGAGCACGACGGGGTGACACCCCGTCCTCCCCGGAGCAACCGACTCAGCGCGTCTCTTGACCCCATCGCCGCCCGACCGGACACTCCGCCCATGGACCCGACCGCGGCGCCGCTCATTCCGCAGGATGGCTGGCATTGCCTCCATCTTTTCTACCGGATCGAGTACGGCCAATGGCAGCTCCTCAACCCGGACGAACAACGCGCCGCCAAGATCGCCCTTTCCACCCTCGTCCAGGAAACGCGCGCGCTCGAAAACACCCAGCTCCTCACCCTTAGCCAGGTGACGCCGAAAGCGGATCTCGGTTTCATGCTCGTCACGCCCGATCTGCAAAGCGCCAATCGGATCGAGAAACAACTCACACTCTCGTTAGGCCCGGATGTTCTCGTGCCGGTCTACAGTTATCTCTCCCTCACCGAAGAGAGCGAATACACCACGAGCGACGAACAGTGGGCGGAGACGCTCGAGACCGAGCAGCAACTGAAACCCGGGACGCCCGAGTTCGAGGAGGCGATGAATTCCTTCCGCGAGCGGATGAAGAAATATCGGCACGACCGGGTTTATCCGACGCTGCCGGATTGGCCGATCGTCTGTTTCTACAACATGACGAAGCGGCGCGGCGAAACGCGCAACTGGTATGTCCTGCCCTTCGAAGAACGGCGCACCCTGATGGCTGGTCACGCGCGCGTCGGCCGCCAGTACGCGGGCAAGATTAAACAGCTCATCACCGGCTCGACCGGCCTCGACGACGCGGAGTGGGGCGTGACCCTGTTTGCCCACGACACCTACCAGATCAAGGCGATCGTTTATCAAATGCGCTTCGACGAAGTGAGCGCGGCTTACGCTGATTTCGGCGAATTTTACGTTGGCATTCAGCTCCCGCTCGACGAACTGTTCCGCCGCTTGCAGTTGTAGCGGCGCTCTATGAGCGTCGCTCGACCAGGGATGGGTGGCAGAGTGGTCGATTGCGCACGCCTGGAAAGCGTGTATGCCGCAAGGCATCCGGGGTTCGAATCCCCGCCCATCCGTGGTCTTTCGCTCTTGCGCGAGCGGTTCTTTTGCAAAAGCAT
>JBBQHV010000022.1:0-13086 GCA_038324295.1 Chthoniobacterales bacterium | reverse complement strand
GGCGACGAGTCGCACATGAATTTCCATTTCCCGCTCATGCCGCGGATGTTCATGGCGCTCCAGCTCGAAGACCGCTTCCCGATCATCGACATCCTTGAGCAAACGCCGCCCATTCCCGAGACCTGCCAGTGGGCCATGTTTTTGCGCAACCACGACGAGTTGACTCTCGAAATGGTGACCGACGAAGAGCGCGATTACATGTGGCGCGTTTACGCGACCGATCCGACCGCGCGGATCAATCTTGGCATCCGCCGCCGCCTCGCCCCGCTCCTCGCGAACAACCGGCGCAAGATCGAACTGCTCAACGTCCTCCTTTTCTCGATGCCGGGCACGCCGGTCCTCTACTACGGCGACGAGATTGGGATGGGCGACAATTTCTACCTCGGCGATCGCAACGGCTGCCGCACCCCGATGCAATGGAGCAGCGATCGCAACGCCGGTTTCTCCAAGGCCAACCCGCAACAACTCTACCTGCCGATCACGATCGATCCCGAGTATCACTACGAGGCGATCAACGTCGAGAACCAGCAGAAGAACCTCTCGTCCCTCCTCTGGTGGACGCGGCGCGTCATCGGGATGCGGAAAAATTACCGCGCCTTCTCGCGCGGCTCGATCGAGTTCCTCCTTCCGGATAATGCCAAGGTGCTGGCTTTTCTCCGGCGCTACGAAGAGGAGACGATCCTCGTGGTCGTGAATTTGTCGCGTTTCTCGCAGGCGGTCGAGCTGGACCTGAAACAGTTTGCCGGCTGCGCGCCGATGGAAGTTTTCAGCCGCAACATTTTTCCGGGAATCAAAAAAACGCCCTACATCCTGACGATCGGACCGCACGGGCATTTCTGGTTTGTCCTCCAATCCGCCGCCGGCAAACCGTCGGGCAAAAAACGCGTCACTCCGACCTTGAAAGGCGAGCCGAACCTGCGTGCTCTCCTCGGCGACGGCCAACGCGCCCGGCTCGAGCGCGAGATTTTGCCGGAATACCTGCGCGGCTGCCGCTGGTTTGGGGCGAAGGCGCGGATCGTCAGGGGGATTCAGATCATCGAGCAAATCCCGGTTGCGGCCGATCCCGACGCCGCTCAGCTATGGCTCGTGCGGGTCGACTATGTCGATGGCGCGCCGGAGGTTTATGCGCTTCCCGTGCAGATTGCGACCGGCAGCGCGGGCCACTCTCTTTCGCGCAACTCGCCGCAGGCCGTCATCGCGAAAATCGGCCCGGAGGGAGCGGTCCTCTACGACGCCGTGTGGGACGCGAATTTTCGCGAAAAACTTTTCCGCCTGATGGCCGGCGGCGCCCGCCTCAAAGGTCAGAAAGGCGAGCTCAGAGGCGTGACCGGCAGCCTTCTCGCGCAGGAGCCTAACGACAGCGTGCCGCCCTCGCAGGTCCTCAGCGCCGAGCAAAGCAATTCGTCGATGCTCTTCGAGAATCGCTTCTTCCTCAAACTCTACCGCAAACTGGAAGACGGCCTGAATCCCGATGTGGAAGTAACCCGTTTCCTCACCGAGCGCCGGCATTTCACCCATGTCCCGGCCTTTGTCGGCGCGATCGAATACCACCAGCCGAAGGCCGAGCTGACCGTCGTGGCTCTTCTGCAGACGGCCGTGCCTAACGAGGGCGACGCCTGGGCGGTCACGCTCGACGCGGTCGGCCGTTACTTCGAGCGCGTCCTTGGGCGCAAAGGCGACCTGCAAAGCGCGGCGGCCGCGCCCGGCCAGCTTCTCGACGACCTGATCGGCGGCGTTTATCCCGACAAAGCAAAGCTCATCGGCGTGCGCACCGGCGAGATGCACCTCGCGCTCGCGGGCGAGCCCGATGACAAGGTCTTCGGGCCGGAGCCGTTCAACGCCATGGCGCAACGCTCCGTTTACCAATCGATGCGCGCCTCGTTGCGGAAAACTTTTGCGCTCTTGCAAAAGAAGATCCCCGATCTGCCGGAAGCGTTTCGCGCCGAAGCGGCCGAGGTCCTCGCGACCGAGCAGCAGATTCTCGCGCAGGAACAACGCATCCTCCAGCATCACGCCGATGCGGCCAAGATTCGCATCCACGGCGACTACCACCTCGGCCAGGTCCTTTATACGGGGAAGGATTTTGTGATTCTCGATTTCGAAGGCGAACCGGCCCGGGCCTTGAGCGAGCGCAAGCTGAAGCGCTCCGCCATGCGCGACGTCGCGGGCATGATGCGCTCTTTCCAATACGCGGCTTATAGCGCGCTCTGGCAACCATCGACCCGCGCGGAAGACGTTCCCTTTCTCGAGCGCTGGGCCGATCTTTGGTATCGGCAGATGAGCGCCACCTTTCTGGAGAGCTACCTGACGACAACTGCCGGGGCGGGTTTTCTTCCGCGGAAGGAAAGCGATCTGCAGGTTCTGCTCGAAGCCTATCTCCTCGACAAAGCGGTTTACGAAGTCGGCTACGAATTGAATCACCGGCCCGACTGGGTGGTCATTCCGGTGCGCGGGATCAAGCACATCCTGCAGCCGAAGGGCGAGTAGCTTTCGCAGCGTTCCGCCTGCTCAGAATCGGATGCTTTCCTTCGTCGTTCCGGCTTTTAACGAAGAGCACGAGCTGCCCGCGACCCTCGCGGCGATTCGCGCCGCCGCCGAAGCCTCGGCGCAGCCCTACGAGATCGTCGTCGTCGATGACGATTCGAGCGACGCGACTGCCGCGGTCGCGCAGCGCGCCGGCGCCCGCGTCGTGCCGGTCCGTTGCCGTCAGATCGCGGCGGTGCGGAATGCTGGTGCGCACGCCGCGCGCGGCGATGTTTTGTTTTTTGTCGATGCGGATACGCGGATCGCGCCGGCTCACGTTGTCGGCGCGCTCCAGGTATTGGGGGCCGGCGCAGTCGGAGGCGGGGCGCGGGTCGCGATCGGCGGCGAGATCCCGCGCTGGGCGCAGATTTTCGCGTATCTCTTTTCGAAAATCTATTTCGGTCTGAATCTCGGAGCGGGCGCCTTTCTTTTCACGAGTCGAGACTGTTTCACCCGCGCGGGCGGATTCGACGAGCAATATTTCGCCGGCGAAGAAATCTACTTTTCCAAAGCTCTCAAGAAACTCGGGAAGTTCGTCCTGCTGAGCGACCCGGTCGTGACTTCGGGGCGCAAACTGCGCACCTATTCCGGGCGCTATGTTCTCTGGCAGTCCGTCCAAATCATCCTCGGCGGCAAACGCGCCGTCCGTTCCCGAAAGAAGCTCGACCTCTGGTATGAGGGGAAGCGGGAAGGGGACTTGACCGCGCTGCGGCTGGCACGAAGTGAGAAGGAATAACCGGGCGCGCGCCGCGCTCTGGTCCGCTGCCCCCGGCGGAGGCGCGCTACCCCGCGAAGGCACGTCGTTGCTTCGGCCGACGGCGTCGGCTAGTTTCGCGGGTGCATCACACCGGGGCCAAAGCCAGGTCGATGGATGAGGCAATCGCAGATAAAATTGCGGCGCAGCCGGAGTTACTCGCGGTTCCGCTGGCCAATATCGAACGCTGGCTGGCGCAAAATCATTCGGCGCCGCAGCGGCTTGAGCAATGGCGCCAGATCATTCTCGAGGCGCGCGCCAGTTCCGAAGGCTTGGATCGGCTCCTCGCGATTTTGCGGGATCCGAGTGAGGAGGCGACTCATCTCCGTTCGTTTGCGCCCTTTCCCGGAGTGTTGTCGATCGCCGAGCGCAGGGAGCTTCTTTGCAGCCACAAGCATTAGCCCATATCGCCGATGCGGTCCGGGCGCTGACTCGGGTCGAGTCGATTTTGGTCCTGGACTCCTCCGCGCTGCTGGGCTCTTTCCCACGATTGGGTGATACCGGACAACCGCTGGAGACATCTTACGATGCCGATCTTCTGGTCGAGCCATACGACGCCGAGATCGGCCGGCTGCTGCACGAGTCGGTGGGTGAAAATAGTATTTTCCATGCCCGCACGGGTTACTATGCCGATGTCATGCTACCGGTCGTAAAAGAAACTTTTCCCTGCGGCTGGGAAGAGCGCCTGGTGCCGTTGCCCGGTTGCGATTCGGCGCAGTGTCTCGATCCGCACGATCTGGCGGCGGTAAAGCTGCAGACGGGAAGGCCCAAAGACCTCGCTCTTTGTGCGAGGTTGTTGGCCGAGAGCAAACTTCGGATGGATATTTTTCGCGATCGATTAGCGGCGACGCGGATGAGCGATCGCATGCGGGTGCTGACGGCCGACCGGCTCCGGCAAATCGTAGTGAAGATTGAAAAGGAATAACCGGGCGCGCGGCGCGCTCTCATCGGGTCATGAAGATCACTTTGCTCGCTTTCGCCTTTTCGTTAGGCATGGTTGCCACTTCCGTGCTCGCTGAGACGCATTTCGAAAGCGGGCCGGCTCGCACTTCGCTCCTCGAGCTTTTCACTTCGGAAGGTTGCAGCAGCTGTCCGCCGGCGGAGGCGCGGTTTAGCGGATTGAAGGAGAATCCCGGCTTGTGGAAGCAATTCGTGCCGGTCGCCTATCACGTCGACTACTGGGATCACCTCGGCTGGCGCGATCGCTATTCGTCGCCGGAATATACCGAACGGCAGAGTAGTTATGCGGCGCTTTGGCATAGTGAGTCGGTCTACACACCGGCCTTTGTTTTGAACGGCAAGGAAATGCGGGGCGGGCTCGACAGCCTCTCCTCGCCAGCCGAATCCGTCGGCAAGCTCAGTGCCACGAGCAAGGACGGCATGACCTGGTTGGTCGAGTTTCACCCCACCGAGAAGGAGACAGGCAAGTGGGAAGCGCACATCGCTTTGCTCGGCACGGGCATTTCCTCCCGGATTGGCGCCGGCGAAAATGGCGGACGCAATTTGCAGCACGATTTCGTGGTTCTGAAGCAAAAGGATGCGCCGATGAAAACGGAAGCGGGCCACGCGACTGCCAGCCTAACGATTCCGGCCGCGTCGGAAAGCGCGCCGCAAAAGGCGGTCGCCATTTGGGTGACGCGGCGCGGTCAGCTCCCGCCGCTCCAGGCTACCGGCGGCTGGCTCGCGGCGCGCTAAAATCGGGCGCGTCCCGAAGCGTGATCGGATTTCGGGGCGGAAGATTTTGCTTTTCGCTGAAAGCGATTCCGGGCAGCGTGGGGCGGACTCAACCCCATGAAGTCTCCCCGGGCAATTCTCATTTTTCTCGGCTTCTGCACGCTCCTCAGCGCGGCCAGGGCGGCGGATCATGCCATCGTTTCGCGAATCAAACGCGAACCGGTTATTTCCACAAATGTCGCCAGCATCGGCTACAGCCGGCATCTCCGTGTTTTGGAAATCGAATTCACTCGCGGAGCGATCTACCGCTTTCTCGAGGTGCCGCGGAGTGTCTATGGCGGACTGATGGCGTCTGATTCCAAAGGCCACTTCATCGCCGAAAACATCCGCGGCAAATATGGCTTCGTCCGGGTGCGCCCGCGGAAAGGGGCGGCGGCCGGACGCGCGATCGTGCGCTCGGATTAGGAGTTCGCCGACTCCAGGTCTTTCCGGCGCTCCAGTGCCTCGTCAATCGCCGCGAAAAATCCGCGCAGATCGAGCGGCTTGGTGAGATAGGTCTGCGCGCCGTTCGCCAACATCCGCTCGGCATGATCGCTGACTGCGTTTGCGCTCACCATGATGACCGGAATCGCCGCTGTCCTGGGATTGTCGCGCAACTGCGCCAGCACTTCGTCTCCCGGAATGTCGGGCAGCTGAAGATCGAGCAGGATGACGTCGGGAGTGTGCTCGCGCGCCATCTCCAAGCCTTCGCCGCCGTGAGTCGCCCCGAGGAATTTGATCTCCGGACGCCGCAGGAGAATGCGCTCGATCAGCTTCAGATTGGAAAGGTTGTCTTCGATGTAAAGGATGGTGCATCGGGCGGCGGTCGGGGCGCGATCGACTGGCCCCGCGCCGTCGTCCTGCTCCGCGCGCGCGGCCAGATCTTCAGCCAGCGGCAGTTCCACCCAAAAGGTGCTGCCTTTACCGACCGTGCTCTCGACCCCGATCTCGCCATCCATCAAGTGGACGAGTCGTCGGCAGACGGCGAGCCCGAGACCGGTTCCTTCGATCTTGCTCTCGGCTTGCAGTCGCTCGAACGGAATGAAGAGCATCTTGATGTCGTCCGGGCTGAGCCCCGATCCGGTATCCCGGACGCTGATCCGGAGCTTGTTCGAGCCGGTTTCCTCAAAGGCGATCGTGACGCTGCCGCGCTCGCGGTTGTATTTGATGGCGTTGGAAAGCAGATTGAGGAGCACCTGTTTCATCCGCTGCGCATCGGCCTGGACGCGCCGGCGGGTCCTGGCGATGGTAATCTGGATATCGCGGGGGGCGGCCAGCGGTCGCACCAACTCGATGCTTTGCCGGGCCAGATCGCCGATGTCGACTGGCTCGATCGTGAACGAGATGCGGCCGGCTTCGATGCTCGCGAGGTCGAGCACTTCATTGATCAGCCCAAGGAGATGGCGACCCGCCTTCAAGATGTGGGCCACGCTCTCCTCGGCGTCGGCGGCGCCGATCTCGGCTTCCAGGATTTGACCGAAACCCAGAATGGCGTTGAGCGGGGTGCGCAACTCGTGGCTCATGCGGGAGAGAAATTCGCTCTTCGCCCGATTGGCCCGCTCGGCTTCTTCCTTCGCCGCGACGAGCGACTCGTTCACGGCGGCGAGCTCGGCCGTCCGGGCTGCGACCAGTTCCTCGAGGTGCGCACGCGAACGGTTGAGGACTTCCTCGGCATCTTTTAGCTCCGTGATGTCGAAGCCGATTCCCTGGACGAAAGAAGGCTGCCCCGATTCGTCGCGAACGACTTTCGCTTCGCCATGAATCCAGACGACCCGGCCGTTCTTCGCGAGGAAGCGGTAATCCGCCTTGAACGGCTCGGCCCAGGAAACCGTCCGGGAAAATTCTTCGTTCCAGCGCTGCTTGTCGGCGGGGTGGAGCCTCTGATACCAGAGGACGGGGTTGTCGATCCATTCCCGGGCGGTGTAACCGAGCAGCGTCTCGATGTGCGGGCTGACGTAGATCTCGCTCAGGCCGTTCTCGAATGAGGCCATGAAAGTGACGGCGGGAATTTGTTCGACCAGGGTCTGATAACGCGCCTCCGCTTTGCGCGCGCGGTCATCCGAGGAAGAGCCGCCGCTCGAAGCGCCCGGCGGGGCGGCGACGAGTTGCGGGAGTTGGAAACTCGGCGCGAAGGCGCGGGCCAGCTCGAGCAAAGTCCCGACCGCTTCCATTCCTTCGGGGACCTCCGGCCGCAGCGATTCCGGCGCCGGCTCGCTCATTTCGGCTGCGCTCCAAACATCGAAGAATGACGGGCCGCAATCACTTTGCCATCGCCCAGATACATGTGCACACCGCACGGCATGCAGGGATCGAAGCTGCGCACGGTTCGCATGATGTCGATCCCTTGAAACTTGTCGCGCCCGTTTTCCTCGAAAATCGGCGAGCCGGTGACCGCGTCCTCGTAGGGCCCGGGCGTGCCGAAAGAATCGCGCGGGCTGCCATTCCAAGGCGTGGGCGGGTAGGGATGATAATTCGCGATCCGGCCATTGCGGATCACGACGTGATGGGAAAGAACGCCCCGGACGGCCTCGTGAAAACCGCAGCCGATGGCCTCGTCGGGCACTTTGAATTCGTTCCAGACTTTGGTGCGGCCGGCGTGCATGTCTTCCAGTGCACGATCGATAAAGTAGAGAGCCGCGCCCGCCGCATAAGCCTGGAAATAGGTCCGGGCGCGGTCGCGCTCGAGCGTGTTGCTCCACTGCGGGATTTTCCATTCAAACTCCGTCTCGCCATGGTTAGCCGTCTTCGGGAGGCGAATTTTGACGCTCTGGCCGGTGGATTTGACGTAGCCGATATCGACTTTGCCGGCGAGTGCCGTGACCCAGAAGCGGGCGAGCGGGCCGCCGCCGGTGTCGAGCGCGAGATGTTGGCCGCTGCTTTTGTCGAACCAGCGGGGCGACATGACCCAGGAATAGTTCTTGGCAAAATCGCGCTTCTGCGGTTTCGGCGTGGTCGTCTGGTTCCAGGGATGGCGGCGATCGATCGCGTTGCCTAACGGATCCTGTTTGACGAACATCTCGCCCTTCTCCCAGTCTTCATAAAAGGAGCTGCCGAGGAGGATGCGAATCCCGAGGTTGATCTCGACCAGATCGCTCGTGAGCAACTTGCCATCGAGCACGATCCCGGGCGTGACATACATTTCCCGGCCCCATTTGTTCATCGTCTCGTAGCGAAAATCGCAAACGTCGGGATTCTGAAACGAACCCCAGCAGCCGAGCATGACGCGGCGGCGGCCCACTTCCTCGTAGCCGGGGAGCGCTTCGTAGAAGAAATCGAAAAGATCGTCGTGCAACGGCACGCAGCGTTTCAGAAAATCGATGTAGCGAAGCAGCCGGACGAGGTAATCGTTAAAGACTTGCACGCTCGGGACCGTCCCAACGCCGCCCGGGTAGAGCGTCGAGGGGTGGACGTGCCGGCCTTCCATCAGGCAAAACATTTCGCGCGTCAGCCGGCTCATTTGGAGCGCCTCGAGATAGAACGAGCCGGCGAAAGGATTCAGCGCCCGCATGATCTCGGCGATCGTGCGATAGCCGTGGATCTCGGCGTGCGGCGACTCGGTTTTCTCCGCCTTTGCGAAGACGCCGGGATTGGTCTCGCGCACGACTTGTTCGCAGAAGTCGACCCCGACGAGGTTATCCTGGAAAAGGTTGTGATCGAACATGTACTCGGCCGCTTCGCCCAGATTCACGATCCATTCTGCGAGCCGCGGCGGGACTACGCCGAAGGCCATGTTCTGCGCGTAGACGCCGCAGGTCGCGTGGTTGTCGCCGCAAATGCCGCAGATCCGGCTCGTGATCTGGTGGGCGTCGCGCGGATCTTTCCCGCGCATGAAAACGCTGTAGCCGCGAAAGATCGAGGAGGTGCTGTGGCACTCGGCGACCCGGCGGTTTTTGAAATCGATCTTGGTGTGAATCCCAAGGCTCCCCACGATCCGGGTGACCGGATCCCACGACATCTCGACCAGTTCTTCTGAAAATTCCGAGGTGGCAGGATTGCTCATTCGGCGGCCGGGGCCAGTCGGTTGGGTTTGCGCCAGAGCGGTTCCCGGTTCATCGAAGCCTGGGTAAAAGCGCGGAGCGCGCGGATGGCGTTGCCGTAGGTCTGGATCGCCTGCGAGGAGAGGAGCGAGCCGGGCGGTTGATCCATGAAGGGCATGAATTTATCCGGGAAGCCCGGCATCGTGCAGCCGATGCAAATTCCGCCCACGTTAGGGCAACCGCCGAGGCCGTTCATCCAACCGCGTTTCCCGACGTTGCATTGCACGACCGGGCCCCAGCAGCCGATCCGGACGATGCAGCGTTTCGATCCGTACTCGGTCGTGAAATCGCCCTGCTCGTAATAGCCGCCCCGGTCGCACCCTTCGTGCAACGTTTCGGAAAAAAGCGCGACCGGCCGAAGCGCGGAGTCGAGCGCGATCATCGGCGCCCGCCCCGCCGCCTGCCGCAGCAGATGGAGCAAGATTTCCATGAAGTTGTCCGGTTGCACCGGGCAGCCGGGCACGTTCACGATCGGAATGCCGGCGCGCGATTTAAAATCCCAACCGAGATAGTCAGCCAGCCCCATGCAGCCGGTCGGGTTTCCCTCCATCGCATGAATCCCGCCGTAGGCCGCGCAGGTCCCGGCCGCGAGCACGGCCCAGGCGCGCGGGGCGAGGCGATCGATCCATTCGCAGGTCGTGATCGGCTGTCCCGTCTCCCGGTCGAAACCAAAGCCGGCCCAGAAACCTTCCGTCTTGTTATGTTCGTTAGGGACGGAGCCTTCGATCACGAGAATGAAGGACGTCTCGTTTCCCGCCGCCGCCTCGTGGAAGATGCGGAGGAAATCGTCGCCGTTGGCGCGGGCCAGGACCGGGTTGTGGAAATTGACCCGCGGAATTCCCGGGATCAGCCCGCGCACGATGTCCTCGATGCTCGGCTGGGTCGCGGCGGTCATCGAGATCGTGTCGCCGTCGCAGCTCAGGCCGGCCGTGATCCAGAGGATGTTGATCTCGTCGATGGGTTCGCTCATACCGCAGCTGTCCGTGGGGAGCAAGCGAGGTGCCGCGCTGGGCGCGGTGATTCTTTTCGCCCAGAGGCACCGCGTTTGCACGCTAACTGCTCATTAACCTTCCGCATAGCATCTCCTCTCCATGACATCGTCCCTGCTCCATCACGCCAAAATCCTGATCGTCGATGACGAGATCTTGAACGTGCGGCTCCTCGAAAAAATCCTGGACCGGGACGGCTATGCGAACGTTTCGATGACGACGGACCCGCGCGCCGCGCTTACCCTTTTCGCCGACAACGAGCCCGACCTCGTCCTGCTCGATCTCAACATGCCCTACAAAAGCGGCTACGAAGTGATGGAGGAACTGGCCCTCCTGATTCCCGAGCAGACGTTTCTGCCGATCATTGTGCTCACGGCCGACGCGACGCTCGAGGCGAAACAGCGGGCGCTCGCGAGCGGCGCTGCCGATTTCATCTGCAAGCCGTTCGATAACCTCGAGGTCTCGCTCCGGATCAAGAACGTGCTCCGGACGCGATTTCTCCATCGCCAGTTGGAGGCGCACAATCAGCTCCTCGACGAACGGGTGCGGGAACGGACGAAGTTTCTCCAGCGGACGGTGCGCGAATTGCGGAAAGCGCAATGGGGCGCCGGCGGCGATGAAGCGGCTTGAGGGCGGCGGACGGTTTCCCGGCGGCGCAGTTGTGATAAATTAGCCGGCCATGTTTTTGCCCAACCAAAAAGTCGTCTGTGTGGACGGTCATTTCCCGCTCGGGATCGAGAAGCTCTACTCCGAACTCCCGAAGGAGGGCGCGACCTACACGATCCGCGACATCGTGCCCGGCGTCGGCCTCACCGGCGAGGAAGGCGAAACCGCCGTTTACCTTTGTGAAATCACCGGGCCGCTCAATGCCCACGGGATCGAGCGCGGCTTCCGCGCGGATCGTTTCGCGCCGCTTCAGACTTCGGAAGAGCATGCCGAAGAGGAACTCTTTGCCGGCCTGCCCGCTTTCGCGCCCGCCTGATTAATTGCCTAACGAGCGCGGAATCTAAGGCGCGCGCCGCTTTTTCCGCATCATGAGCGCGCTCCGTCCCAGGACCGCGCCGAGCACAAGCGCGCCGCCGACGATCGCCCACGGCTCGGGTCGTTCGCCCAGCGCGAGCATCACCCAGAGCGGATTGAGGACCGGTTCGAGCAGCGGGATGAGCGTCGCTTCCAGCGCGGTGACTTGTTTGATCGCGGTCGCGTAAAACACATACGGCAGACCCAGCTGGACGGTGCCGAGCAAAAGGAGCCGCCACCAGCCGCCTTCCCCCAGATGCGCGTGCCACATGAAAGGCGCGCCCGCCAGCGCGACGATCGCGTTGCCGAGGATGATGCTCGCGACCGGCGAACCCTCTTTCTCCTTCCGCAAAAAAAGCGCGACCGATGCGAAGGCAAGGCCGCTGGCCAGCGCGACGATGTTGCCCCAGAAGCCCGCCGTCGTGAGGCGATCAAGGAAGAAAAGTGCGATGCCCAGAAGCGCGACCGCGATGACCAGCCAGTCGATCCGTGAAGCGCGTTCGCCGAGATACCATCGCCCGATGAGGGCGACATAAATCGGCGCGGTGTACTGGAGGAAAATTGCGTTCGCCGCAGTCGTCATGCGGGTGGCAAAGACGAAAAGGATCACCGTTCCGGCGTAGCCGAGCGCGCCGCCAATCTGCGCCCGCGAAAAGCTGAACCGCGGCCACCCGACGCAGGCCAGCATCACTGGAATCGCGATGGCGCTGCGCCCGCCGGCGATCGCCATCGGCGGCCAATCGATCGACTTGATCAGCACGCCGCCCAGGCTCCAACAGAGCGCCGCGAGGAGCAGAAGGAGCGGGGCCAGAAAACGGCGCGGCATCGGATCGCTCAATCTCGCAAAACGTAATCGGCGCGGGAAAGATTCCCGACATGGGTCAGCCCGCCATACCAGTAAACGTAGCCTCGCAAAGCCGGCCGCCCGGATTTGCTCAGGTAAAGTCCGCCATTGTGAAAGAACTGACCGCTGAAAGAATTCTCCCGGATCTTCGTCGGCGCCCGGTAAAAAAAGCCGGCGTCATCCGCGGCCTCGAGCACATACGTTCCCGCCGGGAAATGGAGTGTCGCGACACGCGTCTCCTCGCGCAGCTCGAGGAAATGCGGCGAGCCCGCCCCACTTTCCTCCAAGGGATGATAGTGCCGACTCCCTGCGCAGGCGGTAGAGCCGAGCGCCACGAGGGCAAGAAACAGGCGCAACTTCATCGCCCACTCTTCGCGGGATTTGGCAAATGCCAACTCGCCTTCTTTGCCGGACGAATCGCGGCCAGGACCCGCGCGGGGGTCGGAGGCGAGAAGAATTTGGCCGCCGCCGCCGATCTGTTCCCGCGCGGGCTTGGCGGAGGGGAATAAATTTGCACGAGACTGAAGTTTTTCTTTTGACGCTCTACCGAACTCGATTACTTTGCTCGTCCGCAGTGCTGCGGCTTTGGGAGTTCCCGAAGTGTTCTTCTCTGGCTCAACTCGAGCCGATCTTCGGTGCAAAATCGAAGGTCGGCTGTCGTCGCGAGCCAAAAAGAACGTTGGATCTTTGACAGTGCAATTCTGATTTCGTCATCACGACGGATAGATTTACGAGCGAAATCAGAAGGTAGAAGTCAGCGAAAATTGAATTGTGCGTTATACGTCGAGTTTCTTTGATTAAAAATTTCGCCGGTTCTCACGAACCGGTGATCTCAATTAAGTAAGATCGGACGAACCTGCCTCGGGCTTACGAGCGCGAGAGCAGGCAAGAATGGTCAGAAATTGTCGGTCCTTTAGCGAGGATCGGCGCAAACTTTGTCCGGTATCAGCAATGATGCCGGCTCCAAAATTTTTACGGAGAGTTTGATTCTGGCTCAGAACGAACGCTGGCGGCGTGGATAAGACATGCAAGTCGAACGGGACTTTTCCGAGTAGCAATACCTGGGAAAGTTTAGTGGCGAACGGGTGCGTAACACGTGGGGAATCTGCCGAGAAGTGGGGGATAGCTCGTCGAAAGGCGAATTAATACCGCATATGATCAGGAAAGACATCTTTCCAACATCAAAGCCGGGGCAACCTGGCGCTT
>JBBQHV010000021.1:0-13277 GCA_038324295.1 Chthoniobacterales bacterium | reverse complement strand
GGGCGTTTCACCGATCTGCGCGTCTCGGTCGTGCACGGCGGCGTCGGCTATGGCAAGCAAAAGGAAGAAGCGGCCGCCGGCACCGACATCGTCTGCGCGACGCCCGGCCGGCTCCTCGATTTGCTCGAGCAGGGCGCGATGAATTTTCGCAACGTCAACATCCTCGTGCTCGACGAAGTCGATCGCATGCTCGACATGGGCTTCCTGCCCGACGTGAGGCGAATCGTCGACCAAGTCTCGACCGATCGGCAGACGTTGCTCTTCTCAGCGACGTTACCGCCGGAAATCGAGCGGCTCGCCGCCTGGGTCCTGCGCGAACCGGAAGTGGTGGAGATCGGAGCGCGGCGTGCTCCGGCGGAGACCGTCACGCATGCGGTCTATCCGGTCGCGGCGGAGCAGAAGTTCGACCTCCTCATGGCCCTGCTCGAGCGCACCAACTACGACAGCGCGCTCATTTTTTCCCGCACCAAGCACGGCGCCGACCGCATCGCCTCGCAGCTGAAACAGGGCAAACACGCGGTCGCGGTCCTCCATTCCAATCGCACCCAGCGCGAACGGGTCGAGGCGCTCGAAGGTTTCAAGAGCGGCAAATACGAAGTCATGGTCGCGACCGACATCGCGGCGCGCGGCATCGACATCGCGGGCGTCAGCCACGTCATCAACTACGACGTGCCGGAGCATCCGGAAGATTACGTCCACCGGATCGGCCGGACCGGCCGGGCGCAAAACGTGGGCGACGCCTTTACCCTCGTGAACGGCCAGGAGCTACCGGCGTTGCAGGCGATCGAGCGCTTCATCGGACAAAAAATCCCGCGGCTCAAACTCGATAACTTCAACTATATCTACACCGTCCTTTTCGAACCCGAATCGGCCAGCGGCGGAAAGCGCGCGATCGGCGGCGGTCGGACCCATCGCGGTTAGTCCTTCGGCCGGCGGCGGCGGTAGCGTAGCACAGGCATCTTGCCTGTGGGGCCAGCGGGCGTCTCGCCCGGTGGATCAATAACTTCGGCGCGAGAAACCGGGCAAGATGCCCGGTCGCCCCACAGGCAAGATGCCTGTGCTACACCGATTCGGAGAGCGAAGCCTTTTGAAGTGTCAGTTTGGCACCTCAAATCTCCGCAGACACCGATCTATTCGGGTTGCAAGGTTGAAAAGCTGCCTGTCTAACGGCTCACTTAGAGGCGGTCCAGCGATCGACCCAATCGTTCACTGTCTTATACCAGAGCTGACCGTTTTGCGGCTTCAGCACCCAGTGACCTTCGTCGGGGAAGTAGAGCATCTCCGAAGGGACACCAAGGCGCTGCAAGGTCGTGAAAAGATCGAACCCTTGCGAAACATCGAGCCGGTAATCGAGCTGCCCATGGATCACGAGCGTCGGTGTTTTGAACTTCTCCGCGAAAAGGTGGGGCGACCATTTGCGATAGAGTTCCCGATTTTTCCAAGGCGGACCTCCAAACTCTTTCTCCGGAAACCAAAGTTCCTCCGTCGTCCCGTAAGCCGATTCGGTATTGAAAACGCCGTCGTGCGTGACGAGACACTTGAAGCGATCGGTATGACCCAGAATCCAATCGATCATGTAACCGCCGTAGCTCGCACCGAGCGCGGCTTCGCGGTTTTTGTCGATGAAAGGATAAGTCTTCTCCACGTAGTCGAGACCTGTCATGAGGTCATGAAATGGCGTCCCGCCCCACTGCTCGATCACGCCTTCGGTAAACTTCTGCCCGTAACCGGTTGAGCCGCGCGGATTGATCATGACCACGACATAGCCGTTGGCGGCGAAGAGCTCGGGATTCCAACGATAAGACCAGTCATCGCCCCACGCGCCTTCCGGGCCACCGTGGATGAGAAACTTGAGCGGATACTTCTTGTTCGCATCGAAGTCCGGCGGCTTGACCATGAATCCTTGGATCGCGACCCCGTCGGAAGCCTTGAACTGAAACGATTCCAGTGGTTGCATCGCGATCTGGGAGAGCGTGGCGTCGTTGACATGCGTCACTGCCATCGGATCGCTTTGGGGCGCGACCGTCATCCGCCAGACTTCGCTCGGCCGCTCAATCGAGTCGCGGCTGAAATAGAGAAACTTTCCCTCTGGTCCGAAGCTCAGGTCACCCGCGTGCAGGCGGAACATTTCGGTTGGCTGCTTCGCCTCCGAGTCGAGGCGGTAGATCGGCGCCTCGCCGTGATCTTCCGCGCTGAAATAGATCGTTTTCGAATCGGGCGCCCAAACGAAACTCCCGACCCAGCGATCGAAATCCTGCGTCGCGATCCGGATTTTCTTCGTCGCTCGATCGTAAATCGCGAGGGTGAAGCGGTCGCTTTCGTAGCCGCCGCGCGCCTGCGAGAGCCAGGCGATCGATTTCCCGTCGGGCGAATAACGCGGTGTCGAATCGCTCCCAGGACTGGTCGAGATTTTCTCCGGCGTCCCGCCGTTGATCGGGATGAGAAAGATTTCGTTGTTCGTACTGGTGGCGCCGACCTCGTCGATGTTGCTCGTGTAGGCCACCTCCTGCCCGTCGGGCGAGATCGTATACAGGCCCGAGCCGCCTAACGAGAAAGGCGGGACGTCATGATCGCCCGGCGTGATGTCGTGGGACGTCCCCTTTCCCTCCGCGTCCACGACAAAAAGATGGCTGCGCTTGAACTCGGTGAAGTCCTTCCAGTGGCGGAAGAGGAGATGCTTGAAGAGCTTCGCCTTCACCTTGCTCTTTTTTAGTTCCTCATCGCGCTGCTGGTTGCAGGCGTCGTCTTGGCAGTCGGGATAAACCGAAGAGACGAAAAGGATGTTCTTCCCGTCCGGCGACCAGATCCCGCCGTCGGCGCCGGTCGAGAGGCGGGTTACTTGCCGCGGCGTGCCGGTCAGTTTCCCGGCCGTCGGATCGAAGTCGCACATCCAGATTTGCGCCGGATCGGTCGCTTTCGAGGTGAAGATGATCCGTTTGCCGTCGGGCGAAAAACGCGGCCGCTCTTCCTCGTTAGGCGATTGATTCAGGCGCCGCGCTTCGCCGCCGGCCGCCGGCTCGCCACGGGACGAGTCCGTCCGATCGGCGGACACGATCCAGAGATGGGATTTCCGCGTGTTCTCCGCCAGGTCCACATCCGTCGCGGCAAAAAGCACCCAGTTCCCGTCTGGCGATGGGACGGGCTCGGCCAGACGTTTCAAGGACATCATGGCCTCGAAGGTGAACGGTTTCCTGGATTCGTTAGGCGATGCAGCACTGAGGGTCGAAGCGACGAGCGAGACGAGCGAGCAGGAGAGAAAAATTCGTTTCATGGTCAATTTTAACTAATCCGCAAACAACTCGATCGCGTCGATCAATGATTCGGCGATCGATTCTTTCGAGATCCAACGCTGCATCCCGTCCGCCGGATCATCCCGCTGACCTGGGGCAAGCAGGAAGACCTCCGTCCCGTCCAGTCGCATCTTGGTCAGGATCTCGAAAACGGAAGTGTCCGCGGTGATGACGGCGTAACCTTGCGAGGAAATCTCCGCCACGGTCGTCTCCTGCCGCGGGCGGCGAACGGCCTGAAGGGCGGCATTGATCGTCAGGACGCCGGCAATTGTCTTCTCGTCCATCGCCACGAAACAGGCGTCCCCCGGATAAGAGGGCAGAATGATGGCCAGCTCCGGCAAGGTCATGGAAGCCGGCAGCCTAACGATCCTGGCATTCTTCAGCTCACGGGCGGGTCGCATGTATTGAATGTTCGCCTGCATCGCGCTCGGCATGCGATGACCGCGCCGGGCCAGCTTGAGCGTGTAGATGCTCTCGTTCGAAATCATCTTCCGCACTCCGTAGGCGATCGCGACCGTGATCGTCATCGGCACGACGACGCCGTAATCGAGCGTCATTTCGAAAATCATGACGATCGCGGTGATGGCCGCGCCGGTCGTGCCGCCGACAATGCCCGCCATTCCGACGACGGCAAAGGCCGCCGGACTGATCGTGGCGCCGGGAAAGATTTTCTGGAGCAAAACCCCATAAGCACCGCCCAGGGTCGCGCCGAGAAAGAGCGCCGGAGAAAAAACGCCGCCCGACGCGCCCGACCCGAGGGTGAGCGAGGTGGCGAAAAGCTTGAGCGCGAAAAGGAGGAGAAGGAGCCAGAAAGATTGGAGGGTGCCGGAAAGCACCTGCTGAATCGTGGCGTAGCCCACGCCTTCAATCTGGTAGGCTCCGGTCTGGCGCAGGAGCAGATACATGAGAACGCCGAGCACGAGCATCCCGCTCATATGCCGCAGATAGGGATTGCGAATCTTGGCATCGAAAAAATCCTCGAAGGCGTAGATCGCGCGAATGTAAACGACCGAGACGAGCCCGATCAAAAGACCCAGCCCGACATAGGCGATGAGGAGGAGCGGATGGGTGAGATGGAAATAGCTGATCCGCAATTCCGGGATGGCGAAGGCGGGGTTGGGCCCGAAGAAAAAGCGCCCGACATAGCTCGCGCTCGCAGTCGCGATCACCACCGGGACGAGCGTCCAGACGCTGATCTCGTGGAGCAAAAGTTCCGCCGCGAAAAGGACGCCCCCGATGGGCGTGTTAAAGGTCGCGGCGATGCCCGAGCCCGCGCCGGCCGCGATCAACGTCGTCCGCTGCCACGCCGGAAGCCGCAGCCATTGCCCCACGCTCGAGCCAAAGGCCGAGCCGATCTGAATGATCGGCCCCTCGCGCCCGACCGACCCGCCGCTCCCGATCGAGAGCGCGGAAGCGAGCGACTTAATCACGGCCACGACCGGCCGAATGATGCTCTTGTTGTAATAGATCGCGTCCATCACTTCGGGGACGCCGTGCCCGCGCGCTTCCGGCGCGAAAGTTTGCACGAGCCAGGTCACGCCGATCGCGCCGATCACCGGCACGAGAATAACGAGCGGTCCCCAGGGGCTTGGCGGAGTGTGGATGTTGGACTCGTAAAGAACGGAAATCTTCCCAAGAAAAAAGGCGTTATGGAAAAACGCGATCATCCCGCGAAAGACGACTGCGCCGCAGCCGCCGACCAGGCCGATCACCACCGCGAGGAGCCAGAAAGGGAGCGGCGAAAGAGGCTTTTTCTTTTTCGCTCGCGGACCGCTTTCCCCCGGTCCGGTCACCGCCGAATGCGCGAGCGGCTCAACCACAGGATCGATTTTCCATCGCTTCGGTCGCGCCCGCGCTGTTCAAAAACACGGCTCAATGATATAGCGGACGCAGCCTCCTTCAATGAAGCAACCCCCATTGATCGAAAATCGAATCCTTACGGTCCGCGCCCAACGCGTCATCCTGAAATATTCCAAGGTCGCAATTTGCGACCTTAAAGAAATTCCCTTGGATTGACTGCCGCCACCGCGCTGCGCGAGACTGCGCCGATGGAATGCCCGATGAACCAGGAGCGCGCGACGCAATATTACCCAGATTATCTTGGGCTCGAGCGGCTCCTCGAGTTGCAAAAACCGCTCAGTCTCCGCGAAGGCAAATTGATCGCGCACGATGAGATGCTCTTCATCATCATCCACCAGGCCTACGAGCTTTGGTTCAAGCAAATCCTCCACGAGATCACCGCCTGCAAGGAAGTGTTGAGCAAACCGGAAGCCGATGACGATGGAGCCGATATGAACGTCGTCGTGCATCGGCTCGATCGCGTCGTCGAAATCTGGAAGCTGCTCAACCACCAGGTTGACGTGCTCGAGACCATGACGCCGCTCGATTTTCTCGAGTTTCGCGAGCTGCTCCACGGCGCCTCGGGTTTTCAGAGCCGGCAATTCCGCCAGATCGAGGCGTCGTTAGGCTTGAAGGTCGAAAACCGGTTTCGGCCCGACTATTACAAGCACACCCGCTTCGGCGGCTTCAACGAAAAGGACATGGCGGCAATCACCGCCTTCGAAGAGCAGGAGACGCTCCTCGAAATGGTCGAGAAGTGGCTCGAACGGATGCCATTTTTCGCGCCGGAATTCTGGCAGGATTGGGAGGAAATGCCGGACGCCGCCGGGCAGAGCGAATACGGGCCCTTCTGGACACGCTACCGCGCGCTTTACGAACAAAGCCTCTCCGAACGCGACGAAAAAGCCGACCTGCTCAGCCAGTTCGATGACATCTTCTTCCGAGCCGGCTGGGGTTCTTTCCGGCCCGGCGCCTTACGCGCCGCGCTCTTCATCATGCTCTATCGCGACGAGCCGCTTTTCCGACTTCCCTTTGCCCTGCTCAACTCACTCATCGAGATCGACGAACACCTCGGCAACTTCCGCTATCGGCACCTGCAAATGGTCCGGCGCATGATCGGGTCCCGGGTCGGCACCGGCGGCAGCAGCGGGCAGCAGTACCTGCAGGGAGCGGTCAATCGCAACTACATCTTCAAGGAGCTCGCCGGCATCACCACTTACCTGATCGAGCGCTGCCATCTCCCCACTCTGCCGCCGCGGCTCCGTCGCGCCTTGCGCTTTAACTTTAGCGATCGTTAGGCGCGATGCGCCGTGGCCCTTGCGAAAGAGACTGACCGTCGTCCAAAAAGGGCACAACGAGCTGCTCACCCGGCGCGCCTGGTCAAGTCTCCGGGAAGGACGGGGAGTCACCCGTCGCGCTTGGCCGAGTCTCTGGGGAGGACGGGGTGTCACCCCGTCGCGCTTGGCCGAGTCTCGGCCAAGGCCCTTTGCGCGGAGCGCAAACCGACGGCGAAAACTGCTCCGAAACGCAACCCGCTGCGAGCTGTTCGGCGCAGACTGCACCGAACGACGGGGTAACACCCCGTCCTCCCCGGAGAAACCGCAAGCGACCGGCAGCTCTTTGCCTAACGAGAGATCCTGGCGTCACAAAGCGCCAAGGCGCAGGCCACTCTTCGCGATCGTTAGGCGTTGGCCTCGCGGAATCAGGTTGCTTTTTCCTCGGCAGGGCGAGTAAAAAGCTGGGATGAACCCCGGTTCCGTCGAGGCGAACGCGGCGGCTGATGCTTTCGCCTCGACCCGTTGGACCCTGGTCCTCGCCGCGGGCGGTGCCGAGGCCACGCCCAGCCAGTCGCTCGACGCGCTCTCCGAGCTTTGCCGGATTTACTGGCGGCCGCTCTATCTTTTCCTGCGCCGGCAAGGGATCGGCGCCGAAGATGCGCAGGATCTAACCCAGGGATTTTTCGCCGAGCTCATCCGCGATCGTACTTACTTTCGAGCTAATCGCGAGAAGGGCCGTTTCCGTTCGTTTCTCCTCGGCGCGTTGAAGCATTTTGTCGCCGACGCGCGCGATCGCGAACACGCGCAGAAACGCGGCGGCGGAAAGATTCGCGAACCATTCGACGAAACGGCCATTTCGGAAGCGGAGAATCAGGTGGCGCGCAACGAACGTTGGAACGAACACCAGGTCTATGATCGCGAATGGGCGGAGACACTGCTCCGGCAGTCACTCGATCGGCTGGCGCAAGAGTGTGTCTTTGCCGGGAAGGGGGCATTGTTCAGCGCGCTGAAATCGCATCTTTCGTTAGGCTTGGAAGAGGCAGCTCCGTATGACGAGTTATCGGCACGCGTGCGCCGACCGGCGGCGACGCTGCGCAAAGACGTCGAGAGATTACGCGCACGCTACGGCGACATTCTGCGCGAGGAAGTGCGCGGGACTGTCTCCGATCCGGCCGATGTCGATGAAGAACTCCGTTATCTTTGCCAGACGCTGGGAGCGGGATAAGAACATGGCTGCAGTTGTCGCGGCAAAATCGACGGCCTGCGCGAGATGCGGCGCGGCGCTGGAGACGACTTCATCGGCTGACTTTGGCTGCATGGTTTGCATGCTTCGGCTGGCCTTCGAGAAATCGCCCGCCGCGGAGGCCGAACACTTCGGTCAATATGTGATCGAGAAGCGCGAAGACGGTCATGCGTGGGAGTTGGGCCGCGGCGCGATGGGTGTGACCTATAGGGCGATCGATACATCGTTGCGGCGCGTGGTCGCGTTGAAACTCATCAAAGCGGATTTCGCCGCACGCGGATCGGACGCGCGGGAGCGCTTCATGCGCGAAGCGCGCGCGACGGCGGCGCTGCGTCATCCGAATGTGGCGACCGTTTATCAATCCGGGATCGACGAAGAAACCGGACAATGCTTTTACGCAATGGAATTGGTCGAGGGCGAAACGCTGGACGATCGAGTGCGACGCAGCGGGCCGCTCGATGCGAGAACCGTAATCGAAATCGCGCGGCAAATCACCGCAGCGCTCGGCGCCGCGGAAAAACGCGGACTGGTGCATCGCGATTTGAAGCCGGCCAATGTGATGATCGCGACCGGCGACGAAGGCGATAACATCGCGGTGAAGGTCATCGATTTCGGCCTCGCCAAAGCGCTGGCGGAGACGCCCGACGTGAGAGCTCTGACGCGCGGCGAATTTATTGGCACACCAGCTTTCGCCAGTCCGGAGCAATTTACGGACGCGCCGGTGGATGTGCGTTCCGACATTTACTCGTTAGGCGCAACCCTCTGGTATTTGCTCACCGGTCACATGCCGTTTGGCGACCGTGCGGGCAGTGCCGCGCCGCCCACCGAACAACTGAAAGCAGCCCACGTCTCCGCACGCTTGACGACGTTAATGCTTTCAATGCTGGCGATCGAGCCGGCGGCGCGTCCAGGCGTGCGCGAGCTGGCCGCGAAGCTCGAACTGATTAGTGGCGAGGCTAAGGGGCGCCAGAAATGGCCGCTGCGGATCGCGTTAGCGGCAGCGGTGGTCGCGCTCGCCGCGGGGGTTGCGTTTCTTTATCGCTCGCGCAGTGAAACCAGGACAGCGCCGGAAAAGAGCGTCGCAGTTCTGCCCTTCGCAGATCTAAGCGAAAACCAAACGGACGCTTATTTCGCCAGTGGCATTCAAGACGCCATTCTTACCCGACTCTCAAAAATCGCAGACCTGAAAGTCATCTCGCGAACCTCGACGGAACAAATTAAAAGCGCTCCCTCCAACTTGCGCGACATCGCCAAAAGCATTGGCGCCGCAAATATCCTTGAAGGAAGCGTGCAACGCGCGGGCGATCAGATTCGAATCAGCGTGCAGTTAATCCAAGCCGAGAGCGATTCCCACCTCTGGGCGGAAACCTATGACCGCAGGGCAAACGACGTTCTGCAGGTGGAAAGCGAGGTGGCGGAACACGTCGCCAGTTCACTCGAAGCGAAACTGACCGGCCGAGAACGCCACGAGATCGCAACCGTGGGGACAACCAATCCCCAAGCCTACGACATGTATCTGCACGGTCTCGCCTTGCAACGAAGCGACTCTGAAGACGTCGCCGGCAGCATCGAGTTTTACCGCAAAGCGGTGGAGCTGGATCCCAATTTTGCCCTTGCCTGGGCGAAGCTTGGTTGCAGGGAATCCGATACCTTGCCGCAGGCCGGGATGGAGCGAGCCGAGCATCTCTCGCGCGCGCAAACTGCGGTGAACAGGGCGCTCCGTTTGCGGCCCGATCTCGGCGAATCGCACACCGCAGCGGGCTTGCTCTATTACGAGCAGCGCGATCTTGAGCACGCGCTGGCTGAGTTCGAGCAGGCGCGGAGCCGTTCGCCTAACGACTCTGAAGTTCCATTTTTCATCAGCCTGGTGAAGCGGCGGCAGGGAAAGTGGGGCGAAGCGATCGAGCTCCAACGCGAAGCCCTGAATCTTGATCCGCTCAATTTCGAAATTCGGATCAATCTTGCTCGCAGCTATCGCAGCCTGCGCAGATTCGCCGAGGCGCGCGACGCGATCGACCGCTCACTGGCGGTTAAGCCTAATGACCCGGACGCGCTCTGGATGAAAGCGGAGACTTACTCGGCGGAAGGCAATATAGAGGAGGCAGAAAGGTTGCTAAACGAGGCGCCGAACGAGCACATCCCGATGGTTGGCGGCAGTCTGCTTTTCGGCAGGTACATCCCGCTGTGCATTTCTCGCGGTAAGTTCGACGAGGCGATCGCGCGTATTGAGACTGAGTTACAACATGAAAGCACGTTGTCGCCAGCAATGGTGGCGATCGAACACGCTCGCATGGCGCAAATTAAGTTCTATGCCGGCGATTCAGCCGAGACGCGATCTCTGCTCGAGCAGGCCCGGCGGGATTTAAAGGCGGCGCGAGAGGTCTTGCCGGTGCGCCTGACGCTGATCGAGACCAACGCTCTTCTCGGGTTGCGCGACGAGATGGAGCAGGAAGCCAAAGCATTCCTGCAGAGCACGGCTAACGATCTTTACGTCGCGCCCATCGCAAAAGAGGTGGTCGCTCGAGGTTATGCAATTCTCGGCGACGCGGATCAGGCGATCCCGCTGCTCGAGCACGCTCTCGCGGTTCCATATTTCGAGGCGATAACACCCGCCTGCCTCCGCTTCGATCCAGCCTGGGATCGAATGCGAACAGATCCGCGCTTTGAGAAACTGCTCGAGCCTTTGAATGGCCAAACCGCTCAAGCCACGGCGGAGAAGAGCGTGGCGGTTCTGCCGTTCGACGATTTAGGCGATGACAAGACAAACGCCTACTTCGCGAGTGGAATTCATGACGATCTGCTCGTGAATCTCTCGAAAATTCGGGATCTGAAGGTAATCGCGCGCGAATCGGTCCTGCCCTACAAAGGCAGTTCACGAAATCTGCCCGAGATTGGAAAAACGTTGGGAGTCACTGCCGTGGTCCAAGGAAGCGTGCGCCGCGCAGGGACGCGCGCGCGCGTTAACGTGCAGCTCCTCGATGCGGCGACCGGAGGGGAAATCTGGGCCGATAATTTCGATCGCGAGATCACCGATGTCTTCGCGATCCAGAGCGACCTGGCGTTGCAAGTCGCCTCCGCGCTCAAAGCCACCCTCTCACCCATGGAGAGCGCCGGAATCAAGCGGCAGCCGACCGAAAATGCTCAGGCTTACCTCTTGTATGTGCGAGCAAACGATCTTTTCGCAGGTCACATGAAAGCGCGGCCGGATTTGGAAAAGGCCGAGAAACTTTTCCAGGAGGCGGTCGGTCTCGATCCGAAGTTCGCTCTTGCGCTCGCGCAGCTCTCGCAGCTCGAAACGATCTTTTCCGGATATGATCCAACTCCGGCTCGAGTCGAGAAAGCCAGAGTCACCGCCGAAGAAGCGCTCCGCCTCCAACCCGACCTGCCGGAAGCCCATATGGCGATGGGCCGTTATTATTGGCAGGGTCAGAAACACCACGGCGAGATGGACCTCGCGGGCGCGCTGCGGGAATTCCAGGCGGCCGAGCGCGGGTTGCCCGGCAGTGCGGAAATCAAGGGCCTGATCGCGCGCGTCGAACGGCAACAAGGCAAGTGGATGGCATCGCTCGCGGGGTTGGAAAAGGCGGCGGCTCTTGATCCTAACACGGCCGACCGCTGGCATCGCATCTACTATGGCAACCTGGCTCTGCGTCGATATCCGGAGGCCGCCAAGGCCCTCGACCGTGCAATTGCTCTCTCCCCAAACTCATGGCTTTTCGAGCTGCACCGCGCCTGGCTCCAGGTCCAATGGAAGGGCGATGTCAGCGCGATCGAACGACTCCGCCCGCCCGCCGGCCCGCGCGATGATCCCAACACGGATTGGATTCGCACCAAGGTATTCCTCGGCAGATACGACGAGGCCGAGAAAGTGGTGCGAGACGATCCGCGACCCGAGATCCCGTGGAATGGCATGCCGGCCGTTCCAAAGTCATTGCTGTTGGGGAACATTAATTTCGCGAAGAAGGACCGAGCCAAAGCGCGCGAGTATTATGAGGCCGCTCTTCCGGAGGTCGCACGTGCGGTCCACGATGCGCCACTGAATGCGGACCGCCACATGGTCCTGGCCGATGTCTACGCAGGGCTCGATCGCAAAGAAGAAGCGATTCGCGAAGGAAAGCGAGCTTGCGAGTTACTCCCGGAATCGAAAGACGCGTGGTTCGGTGTGTGGATGGCGGATGACTTGGCCGACCTATATGTCGAGGTGGGCGAACCTGAGCTGGCGCTGACCCTCCTTGGCCATTCCCTATCCGTTCCGGCGGGCAAACACATCGCACGCCTGCGGATTGATCCGCTATGGGAACCGCTGCGGAGCAATCCGCGTTTTCAGAAGCTGATTGCTTCCGCGACGAACCAAAACGCCGAGGCTGAAAACAGCTCGGCGGGCAAGAGCATCGCCGTTTTGCCGTTCGAAAATCTGAGCGAGAACAAGGAGGATGCGCTTCTCGTTAGGGGCTTGCAGGATGATCTACTCGTTAGTCTGTCGAAGATCGCAGATTTGAAGGTGATCTCGCGCCGGTCGGTGAGCCGATATCAGGACGGCAAGCGCGATCTGGCCGTGATCGGAAAAACGCTCGGCGTTAATGCGATTCTGGAGGGGAGCTTTCGGCGGCGCGGCGAGCAGACTCAGCTCAATGTGCAGTTGATCGACCTGGCTAACAGTGAGCAGATTTGGGCGGAGAACTACGATCGCGCGACGGCGGATCTTTTTGCTTTGGAGCGGGATCTGGCCACGCGCATTGCGTTCGCTCTCAAAGCCAGGCTGAGTCCGCACGAAACCACCCGCTTGCAGCGTCGCCCCACCGAAAACAACGACGCTTACTTTCTCTACCTGCAAGCAAACGATATCTTCCACGCCTACGGGAGAGAGAATCGCGATCTCAAAAGGGCCGAAGAACTTCTCGAGAAAGCGATCGCGCTTGATCCATCTTTTGCGCTCGCCTTGGCGCAGCTTTCCCAAATCGAAACCGTTCTTCATAGTGGGTACGATCCGACGCCGGCGCGGCGGGCAAAAGCGAAGGCTGCGGCGGACGAAGCCCTGCGCTTACAACCGGATTTGCCTGAAGCCCATCTCGCGCTCGGCCGCTACTATTGGATTGACGAGAACTCGAGCGCAGAGGCCGACTACGAGAAGGCCATCCGCGAGTTGACGATTGCGTTGCGCGGCCTGCCCGGCGATCCCGAAGTCTATTCCAACCTTGGTCGCGCCGAACGTCATTTAGGAAAGTGGGAGGAATCGACCGCACACCTTGCCAAAGCAGCCGCGCTCGATCCCAACAACGACGAACGCTGGCATCGCCTCTATTATAATTACTACGAGACGAGAAATTATGCCGCGGCCTGGCAGGCCTTGGACCGCGTGATCGCTCTGGTGCCGGACGACTGGCTCTATCAAACGCACCGCGCTTATCTCCAGCTCTTCTGGAAAGCCGACCCGAGCGCGCTGGAAGAGATGCTGACGCGACCGCCGGCAGGGGAAGGAGAGCAAGGTTTCATGACCCAGTGGCGTTTCCAAGCCGCGCTATCGTTGGGCAAATACAAAGTGGCGGAACAAACCCTCCAGGCAGATCCGCAGGAGACCTTTACCGTGGGATGGCTAACGCCCATCCCGAAGTCCTTCCTGTTTGGCCA
>JBBQHV010000020.1:0-13607 GCA_038324295.1 Chthoniobacterales bacterium | reverse complement strand
GGTTGTTACTTTTGCCGGCACGTGAAAGGGAAGCGAACTAGTCGTTAGGCCACTACCCGAAATCGCGCACGCAGTGTTCGTTAGGCCGTTTGCGTCAGCCTCACATTCATCTCCGTCCAGGCCGTATCGGCACGAAGCAATGAAACTTCCCCGCCATGGATGCGGGCGAGTTCCCACGCGCTGAAGCCGCGATCGGAAGTTTCTCGGCAGCGTCTCCGTGTAGTGAAGCTCGCGAGGGCCATCGTCCTTATTGCGTCTCGAAGGTCGGATGCGGCGAGAAGATGTCGTTGTCGTGGAAGAGATCGTCGAACTGATAGAAGACCTGGGCCGAGCCGCGCGCTGCTTCGATGTTGGCGTTGAGCGACGCGCCCGCTTTGATCGGCGTGCCATGGGCATAAGTCAGGTCCACCCAGTAGCCTTTGCTTTCATCGTTAGGGTCGATCAAGAGTGTGCCGTTGTTTGGATTCAAAAACAGGAACGGCTTCCAGGCCGGAGTCGGTGGAATGATATCGCCGCCGTTCGGATTCGGATTGCGCAGAAACGGCGGGAACCAAAGGACGTCGGCCACCCCGTCGCCATCGGTATCGACGTTTTTCACATTGTCCGGATTATAAGCGCTGATGTCGCGCGCGCAGAAAGTGCCGAAGGGGAATTCATCCTGCGAACACATCGCGGCAAATCCGTAGCCTTCCGTGAGCTGACCGACGACAAGGCCGGGTGAGCCGTCCGCCTCGCGCAGTTGGAAGGGAGAAGGTTTCTCGGCGGTGCCGATGATGGTGGTGGGCGGATTGAACCGGAAATCGCCCTGGCGCGCGAAGGCAGAATACTGAAAGCCCAGGCGTCGTTTGTTGTGCCCGTCGAAGAACGGCTTGAACAACACCTGATCGGAAGCCCGCGGGAAGACGTCCTGCTGCTGGATGACGTCGAAGTGCGGACGAAATCCCCAGCCCGCGCGCCATTGCGCCTCGGCCACCTTCGGTGCGCCATAGGTCGGCTTAAAGTTCATGATCTCGAAGCTGTGACTGCCGCTGGAAGCGCTGCTCTTCGCGATGTCGTCATGCAGCTTTGGCCCGAAATCGACGTTCCGGAAATAGTGTGTGTGGTTGTCGAGATTGATCAGCTTCACCTCAAAGCGGTCGCCCTGGTTCCAGCCCTCGATTTCCGTGCCGGCGGGTCCCGCGCCATACATCTCGTTATTCATGTAAACCGAGACGAAGCGGTAGGGGCCGAACTTGCCCTGTTTGATTCCTTCCTGCGCGAGGATGTCCCAGACCTCGGGAGGAAGCTGCCGCTGGTTCGAGGCCAGATCGGACCATTGGTCCCAGGTGCCGCGCGGCCCCTGGTCGTCCTGTGTCAGCCAATCATTAAACGTGGCTGGGTCGGTGCCATTAAGTGCCGCCTGCGCGACGATGAACATTTTCTTCTCGGGCGCGGCGTCGCTAATCCCATCGATGGACAACTCGCGATTGCGGAAGGCATAGCTCTGGCCTTCCGGCTCGAGCTCGACGTTGCCGGTGTGGGCATTGACCTGTTCGTAAACCGGCTGGAGAAACTGGATGCGCGGCGGGTGAATACGCCAGCCCCAGGTATAGACGCCGCGGAGCAGACGCACCGGTGGCATCTTCACCGTCATCTCAGTGACTTTGCCACCGTTGAGTGCCACCCAGACCGCATCGAAACCTTTGAACGGAAACTGCACGCTCCCTTCCAACTTCTTGTCCTGCATCACTACGGTCGGAGCGAAATCCTCCCGAACTAACGAGTAAACCCGGTAGTGAATCCGGACCGTGTCGAACTCGTTGGCGGTGACCGGAACCCGGAGGAGGAAGGTGTCGGAATCGATCTGCCCATCGTAGTAAAGGAGGTTGACATTCGCTTCCCAGATCTTGCGCGGCAGGCCATCGATCCCTGTCTCGGTCAAGCCCGTGTCAATTAAGGCTTTCATTTTATATTCCCCCGGGACCTGATCGGCAAGGAAAGCGCCACGATTGAAATTGAGCATCGCAAACCCGTCGTAGATGCGGCCGCTGGTCGTGCCGAGGAGGATGTTCATGAGATCAGTCGCCGCTGCCTGCATGTCGGCGCTCTTCCCATCCTTGGCCGCATCGGCCATCGCCTTGAGCGCTTCGTTCATGTCTTCATTCGGACTCTTAACCTGCGTGATCGGAACTCCGAGCAGACTCAGCGCGCCGCGCGCGTCCGTGGCGGTGACGACATTGTTATCAATGTTCAGCTGCATTTTGCCGTTCGCCTGGTCAGTGTGCGGAATGCGCACGACCGTATTGCTGGTCGCAGACAGAGCCGGCTCCATAATCCCTGGATTATTTGGGTCAACGCGCCGTCGCCGGGCGTCTGCGTTCGATAAGGGAATCACGATGATTCCCGCCAGGAGCGCAAGGAAGGCGTTGGTTTGGCCGAGCCGGATGAGGTTTCGTCGCGGCGAGGAGCGGAATGATTCGACTTGATCGCACGTCCCTGAGTTTGGATGGATGTTTTTCATAAATGATCTCCTGTTTTTTCAGACTGGAAGGGATGAACGCAGACTGCAAACGCTGAAAGGTAACTCGATTGTTACCTTTCGTTAGGCATAGATATCGTGAGCCAGGTGATGACCATGGTAGCGGACGCTAACTCCTAGAAGCTGTCCGAAAAGTCTTTTCTATAAGTATAAAGATGTTTATCGTTAGGCATGTTTATATCTGATGAGCAGTGGAAACTCTTCGGCCCAAGCTTGGAGGTGGAAAAGCGCAGTTCGTTCGGTCGGCCGCGGGCGGATAGCCGGGAGGTTTTTGAAGCGCTGCTCTTTGTTCTTTATACCGGAATTCAATGGCGCTATCTGCCCAAGGCCTTTCCGCCGAAGTCGACCGTCCATGACTATCTCAAGATTTGGAGTCAACGGAGGGTCTTTCGCAAGTTACTCGCGCAGATCGTGCGCCAGCTGGCGCAGACGGGGCGTTTGAATCTGACCGAGTGTCACGTGGATGCGACCTTTGTGCGGAGCCGTGGAGGCGGCGACGGGATCGGTTTGACCCGCCATGGCAAAGGCTCCAAGACGCAACTAATCGTTGACGGCCAAGGGGTTCCGATTGCTCTCTCTCAGGCTCCGGCTGACTGCGGAGAGACCCAGATGGTGCAGCAGACGCTGGCTTTTGGTGCGGAAGCACTCCCGCCCGAGCGCCTGATTGGGGATAAGGCTTATGATAGCGATCCTTTGGATGAAGCCCTCGCTGAGTTAGGCATAGAGATGATCGCCCCACATCGCAAAAACCGCCGACCGGAAAACAAAACCCAAGACGGTCGTGCTTTGCGCCGCTATCCACGTCGCTGGCATATCGAACGCACCATCGCCTGGCTGGGCAATCATCGGCGCCTCTTGATCCGTTGGGAAAAACAAAGCGCCCTCTATCTCGCTTTCGCCGCCCTTGGGTGTTGTCTGATCGCTTCACGTTTCCTCTAACCTCTTCTCATGCACACTTACTTTTCGGATAGCTTCTAGTGAGTCCTAATTGGAGACAAGCAACCCTAGAACGCTTGGGGCGAATGATTCTGCCATTGAATCGTTAGGGCAATGACGCTCGCAGCGCCCGATAATGCCAGAGTGGTCGTTAGGCCGGCTGCGGCAGGCTAACGTTCAGCTCCGTCCACGTCGCATCAGCCCGAAGTAATGAAACTTCCCCGCCCAGCGCGCGGGCCAGCTCGCGTGCGGTGCTGAGACCCAGGCCGCTTCCACCGATACGTTCGTCCCCGTGACCTCGATAGAAGCGTTCGAAGAGATGCGCGGCACGCTCGCGCGGAATGCCCTCTCCGGTGTTGCCGACGGAGAGCTCGACCGAGCCGTTGACCGCGCGGGCCGCGACCCGGATGCGTCCGCCGCGCTGGTTATACTTCACCGCGTTCTCGAGCAGATTCTGCGCGATCATGCCGACGAAAACGCGATCCGTGCGCAGGGGGAGGTGCTTCGGCACATCCGCCTCGACGGTCAGCTCGAAAGGTTCGGCCAAAGCGCGCGCGTCATCGAGCACGCCATCGAGCAGCTCGCTCAGGTTGAACTCGTCCTTGCGCAGATCGAGCCGACCGGCGTCGGCGCGGGCGAGGAGAAGCAGGTTGTCGGCAACCGCATTGAGCTGGTGTATCCCGTGGAGCAGCCCTTCCGCGGTCGCCTGGGTGCGGGGGCTACATTCGTTATCCGCGAGGATTTCTTCGACCCCGGCGCGGAGGACAGAGATGGGCGTTTTGAGATGGTGGGAGGCGTCGGCGGAAAAGCGGATCGATTGCTCGAAGCTGCGCTGCAGCCGTTCGAAGGCGGCGTTCAAGACTTCGATCAGACCTGCAATCTCGTCGCCGGTCGGCGGCACGGGCAGCCGCTGGTCGAGGCGCTGCGCGGTGATCTGCGCGGCGGCCTGGCGGATTTCTTCCACGGGTGCGACCGCCTTGCTCGCCACCCAGCGTCCGCCCACCACAATCACGACGAGGACGGTCGGAATCGCTGCGAGCATCCCGCGAAGGATGTTCCGTCCGATCTGGTTGACTTCGCGCAGGTCGGCGCCGACCCGCAGAGTCAGCCCGTCCTCGCTGAATTCACCGACGCGGATGCTGCGCCCGCCGATCCTGCGGGTGTGAATTTTTCTAATCCCATCCGACGGGAAGGACCGATGCAAGGTGGGCGAACGATAAAGCACCTGCCCCTTTGCATCGGTGACTTCGATGAGGCGGTTGCGCAAAGCGAGCGGCACAAAAATTTCCTGAAACTGGCTCCCGTTGCCGTTCGGGTTGCGCTGGAAATGCTCGACATCGCGGAAGAGCTCGTGCGCATCCATCGTGAGGCGGCGATCGAAGGCGGCGGCCTCTTGGAAACGCATCACCGTCCAGGTAGTGGCGGCGCCGGCGATCGTAGCGACGACGGCGAGAAGCGCCGAATAAAGCGCCAGCTTCCAGCGCAAGGGCCACTTCTTCATCATGCCTCGTGGATAGAGTAACCCAGATGCCGCACCGTGTGAATGAGCGGCGGATCGCCAATCTTCTTGCGCAACCGGCTGATGAAAACCTCGACCAATTTCATGTCGTACTCGTGTTCGCGTTCCCAGACTCGCTCGCATAACTCCGTGCGGCTAAAGGTGCGGCCCGGTTCGCGCATCAAGACCCGCAGTAAAGTCAGCTCGCGGGCGGAGAGTTCGATCGCCCGCTTTCCGCGGTGGAGCGCGTTATCGACCAAATCGAGGGAGAGATCGCCCACCTCCAGTTTGACCGCGGGCTTTTCCGCATAACGCCGGCCAAGCGCGTTGATTCGCGCGAGCAGCTCCTGCATGGCGAAAGGTTTGGCGAGATAATCATCGGCCCCGAGGGCGAGCCCGCTTACCCGGTCGTTCAATTCACCGCGCGCGGTCAAGATCAGGACGCGGCTGTCGACGTGTGCTTTGCGCAGGCGCTTCAAGACTTCAAAGCCGTCGATCCCCGGGAGCATGACGTCGAGGATGATGAGATCGAAGGGCGAGCGCTGCGCTTCGCGTAAGGCGACCTCGCCATCGTGCACGACGAGCGCATCGTGACCCACGGTCGTGAGAGCGCGGGAAACGTGCCGGGCGAGCCGGACTTCATCTTCAACCACGAGGATGCGCATCGGGATTTGGGAAAGTTATAAACAAGCGGAAAAGTATGATTACTCAATTTCCACATCAGCGTTCCGCAGGGCGATCAGCGAAAGGTTACGGTCTTGTTACTTTTCATTCCCTGCCTGTGCACAAGCCGGGTGCAGAATAAACCGTTTCCCGCGAGCAAAAGAAATGTGCGGTGCCGTTCCCGTCGCGCCCTGATCCTGCTAAAATGTCAGCCACGATGAATCGACGCTTCGTTTTTTCCAGCTTCGCCGTCGTCCTCACCCTCTCCCCGGCTCTCTCTTCTGGACAGGCGACCATCGAAGGCAGGGTGGAGCTGCCCAAAACCCACTTCGCGCCGGTCGTCACCGAGCGCTACGAGATCGTGAGCAAGGGGGGCGTGCTTGCGACCGATCCACCGCGTGCGGTCGTTTATCTGCAGGGCGATTTTCCAAAGCCGGCCTCGCTTCCGACCCAGCAGGTGGCGCAAAAGGATCTCGCCTTCCTCCCGCCGCTCCTCGCCATCGAAGTCGGGACGAAGGTGGAGTTCCCCAACCTGGACGACACCTATCACAACATCTTTTCCTATTCGCCGACCAAACGCTTCGATCTCGGGCGTTATCCGCCGGGGGAAAATCCGGTTCCCTCCGTTCTCTTCGATAAACCCGGGCTGGTCACCCTGCGTTGCGACATTCACGAACATATGCGCGGACTCATCCTCGTCCTCAACACCCCGTATTTCGTCATGACCGACGCGGAGGGGCGTTTTCGCCTAACGAATCTGCCAGCGGGCCATTTCGTTCTCAAGGCCTGGCTGGACAGCCGGACCAACCGGACGCGGCCGGTCGAGCTGAAGAGCGGTGTAACTCTCCACGTCGATCTCCCGTGAGCCCCGCCGCCGAGCCGCGCACGGCGGGCGTCCGGCGCTTCCGCATCAAGCTGCTTCTCGCCCTGATGCTGGTCGTCTCGGCCCTGACGTCGTTAGGCATCTATATTGCGCAACGGCGCGCGGCGGAGGACGCGCGGGTCGATCTGGAGCGTGATTTCGACCTCGAGCTGGCTTCGCTCCATCGCCTCCAGGATTTGCGCAATGCCGCGGTGGCCGATCGCTCCCGCGCGCTCGTGCAGAACGCCCGGATTCACGCCGCCCTCGAGGATAACGCGCTCGACCTCCTCTACCCGAGCGCGCGGGAAGAATTGCGCGACCTGATGGAAAGCGCGAACGCGACGCGGGCGGGCGCCTCGGGCGGATTGCACGCCAGGTTCTATCGCTTTCTCGACAGCCATGGCGCGGTCATTCCACCGCCGAGCGAGGACGCGGGGGCGCTCTCGCCTAACGAAGAGGCGGCGCTGGCGCGAAAGGGCGTGCCCCAGAAGATGGAGACCGGCTACCTCGCCCGGCGCAATCCTGCCGGCGAGCTGGCGATCGATGAAATGATCGCGGTGCCGATTCGTTCCACGGAAACCAACGAAGTGATCGCGGCCCTCGTTCTCGGTTTCAAACCGGTCGAGGCCCTCGCCCACGGGCCGGCCACCGGGATGAAGAACGGCATCCTGACCGAGGGTAAATTGTTCCTCCCGGACTTCGGGCGGGAGGCCGAAGCGCAAATCGTGCGCGAGGTCGAGCGCGACGTGGGCGCCGCCGCCAGCAAAGCCCAGAGCCTGCGCACCCGGATCGGTGGCCGGCCTCACCTCCTCTTCCTCAAGCAGCTCAACCCGCAATCGAATTATCCGCCTGCCTACGAAGTCTGCGTCTATCCGCTTACCCGCCTGCTCGTGCGCCAGCGCCAGTTGCGCTCCCAGATTCTGGGGGCCGGCGGGCTCCTCTTGCTCGGCGGTTTTTTCGTTAGTCAATTTGTCTCCCGCCGTCTCTCCCGGCCGGTGGAAAAACTGGCGGTCGTCTCGGAGGAAAATTTCGCGCAACGCCAGCGGGCCGAGGCCAAGCTGCAAAGCACAGCGGAGGAATTGCAACGCTCCGCCCGCTTTTCCGCCGACGCCTCCCATCAATTGAAAAGCCCGATCACGGTCCTGCGAGCCGGGCTCGATTCGCTCCTCATGCGCGATGGTTTCCCGAAGGAAGTCTATGAGGAAATTTCCTCGCTCATTCACCAGACCTACCGGCTCACCGGCGTGGTCGAAGATCTCCTCCTCCTCTCGCGGATGGACGCGGGAAAGTTGCGCCTCAACCTTCACCCGGTCGATCTGACTCGTCTGGTCGAGGAATGGAGCGAGGATCTCCGGGCCGTGCCGGAAGCGGCTGATCTACGGATTGAGAGCGATATTCCAGCGAGATTAGAGATCGCTGGAGAAATAAAATACACCACCCTGGTTGTGCAGAACCTGCTCGATAACGCCCGCAAATATAACCGGCGCGGCGGGATCATCCGCATCCGCGGCCGGGAAGAAAACGGCCGGGTCGAGTTGCGTATCGCGAACACCGGGCGCGGGATTCCGCCCGAAGCGCAGCCTTACCTTTTCGAGCGTTTCCAGCGCGCCGGGGCGGGCGATGAAATGCCGGGCCACGGTCTCGGGTTGAATCTCGCGCGCGAGCTGGTGCGTCTGCATTGGGGCGAATTGCGACTCCTTCGCTCGGATGCGGAATGGACGGAATTTAGCGCGACCTTCCCGGCCGCATCCAGGACGGCAACGACCGGCTGATGAAACGTTGCCGCCTGCTCTGCGCCTGCCTTCTTTGCGCTGCACTCCGCCCGGCCGGGGCGGAGGATTTCCTCGATGAGGTGGATCGCGCCCTAACGATCAGCGTGGCGCACGATCAGGTGCGGGCGCGGCTCAGCGGGTTGCTCGATCTCGAGTACTATCATTTCCCGCAACCGCCCCCGGGCCTCATCCGGGCGGACGGGCACGACCTTTTCACCCCGCGCTTCAGTCTTTTCCTCGACGCCCAGCTTGGCTCGCATGTTTACTTCTTCGCCCAGACCCGGCTCGACACCGGCTTCGATCCATCCGATCTCGGGACGCAGTTGCGCCTCGATGAATACGCGCTCCGCGTCACGCCCTGGCGCGACGGGCGCTTTAGTCTGCAGATTGGGAAATTCGCCACCGTCGTCGGCGGCTGGGTCGAACGGCATCTTTCCTGGGAAAACCCTTTCATCAACGCGCCACTCCCCTACGAAACCGCCACCCTCGTTTCCGATCTGGAATTGCCCCTAACGGGTCAAAGCTTCCGCGGGGTCCCGGGCTTCGATAAGTATGAGTTCCTGCCCATCGTCTGGGGCCCGGTTTACACCGTGGGAGTCTCGCTCAGCGGGCGGATCGGGATTTTCGAATACGCCGCGGAGGTCAAAAATGCCCCGGTCTCCTCCCGCCCGGAGGCCTGGTCTGACTACAACTTCGAGCGGCCGGCGGTCGATCTGCGGGTCGGCCTCCGGCCTAACGAAGCCTGGCGTTTCGGTTTTTCCGCGGCCGAGGGGGCCTATCTTCAGCCGGGCGCGCAGCCGGAGCTGGAACGAGGCGGGCTGGGCGATTTCCGCGAATTTGTTCTTGGGCAGGACCTCAGTTATGCGCGTGGACACTGGCAATTTTGGGCGGAAGTTTTTGAAGCGCGCTTCGAGGTCCCGCGCGTCGGCAATGCCGATGTGCTCGCCTATTATCTGGAAGTGAAATACAAGTTCACCCCTCAGCTCTTCGGCGCGCTCCGCTGGAACCAGGAATTTTTCGATAGCGGCCGCGATCCCGCCGGGCGCACCGTCTCCCGCCCACCGGACGTCACGCGCGTCGACCTCGCATCCGGCTACCGTTTCACGGCGCATACTCAATTGAAGCTGCAATACAGCCTGGAGCGGGGCGATTTTGTTTCGGATAAATACGGGAGCACCTTTGCGCTCCAGTTCACCGTGCGGTTTTAATCTCAACTCCGGGGAGGACGGAGTGTCACTCCGTCGTTCGGCGGAGTCTCCGCCGCACAGGCACGCGGGGAAAAGGTGGCAGCATGCGGCTGGCTTTGCGCGAAAGAACGCCTTCGGCGAGCGGGCCCGAGATCGGACCTCTCCGCTAACTTCCTCACCACCTTTCCGCCCGGTTCGGCGCAACCTGCGCCGAACGACGGGGTGACACCCCGTCCTCCCCGGAAGGGTTGCGGCGCGACTCGTTAGGCAAGGTAACAACTGCGTTACCTATTAGGGTTCGTCCCGCGGGCCTTGTTGGCTCAAAATCAGATTTCCGTTACCTGAACCATGAACAAATCGACCCAGCGAAGCGCCGCCTACGCGACGGCGATGCTATTTCTCCTCCTCGCCGGAAACGCCCTCGCCAAGACCACCGTGCACGTCGGCGCGGGCGGCGACCGATTTTCCCCTCTCTCCGTCACGATCGTGGCTGGGGAAGACGTGCACTGGGAGTGGGAGGCCAGCTTTCACAGCGTCACTTCCGGGACGCCGGGGAATCCGAGCGGGCTTTTCGATTCGGGTGTTCACCAGAGCGGCTATGAATTCGAACACACCTATTCCACCCCGGGAACCTTTCCTTATTATTGCAGTGTCCACGCAGGCTGCTGTTCGATGGTGGGCACGGTGGTCGTCACCGGCTCGACCCCTCCTCCGCCACCAACTCCTGTTCCGAGCCCCACTCCCCTTCTGCCCCTCATTGCCCCCGGCCCGGTCCGCATCGCGCTGGAAGAGGTCGCGGGCGGTTTGAGCGGTCCCCTCGCTCTCGCGAACAACGGTGACGGCCGGCTTTTTGTGGCCGAACAAACCGGAAAAATACGGCTCGTAAAAAATGGCGCGCTCGCCGCCACGCCCTTCCTCGATCTCTCCGCCCGCCTCATCGCGGGCACGGACGAACGAGGGCTCCTCGGGCTCGCTTTTCATCCCGGCTATAATGATCCGGCCAGCCCCGGCTTTCGAAAATTCTACACCTACACGAGCGAGCCGGTGGCGGGCCCGGCCGATTTTACGGTGCCCTTCAACGGCGCCTTCAATCATCAAAGCGTGGTCGCGGAATGGAAACAATCGGCGGCCGATCCAGACGTGGCCGACCCGGCCTCGCGGCGCGAAGTCCTGCGCGTGGACGAGCCGCAGAGCAACCACAACGGCGGCAACCTCGCTTTTCGGCCCTCCGATAAGTACCTTTACATTTCGTTAGGCGACGGCGGCGGGGGCAACGACACCGCCGATGGCCACAACGGCAGCGCCGGCAACGGCCAGACGCTCACCACCGTTCTCGGGAAAATCCTCCGGATCGATCCACTCGATCCCGCCCTGACCAATTCCAGCGCCGATCCGATCAGTGCGAACGGCCGCTATCGAGTGCCGGCGAGCAATCCCTTTATTAACAGCGGCATCGCCCTGCACGAAATTTTCGCCTACGGTTTTCGCAATCCCTATCGCTTCTCTTTCGATGCCCCGACCAATCGGTTGGTCGTCGGCGACGTGGGCCAGAACAACGTGGAGGAAGTCGATATCGTCACGGCCGGCAAGAACTACGGCTGGAACCGGAAGGAGGGCTCCTTCCTTTTCAATCCGGCTAACGGCAGCGTCAGCCCCGACCCTTCACCCGATCCCGCTCTGATCGATCCGGTGCTCGAATACAGTCACGCCGATGGTAACGCGATCATCGGCGGCTTCGTTGCACGTGGCCCGGCCGTGCCCGCGCTCGAGGGTCTTTACGTCTTCGGCGATTTCGTGGCCGATTCTGGAAGTGGCCGCCTCTTTTACAGCGACCTCGCCGACGGACTTATCCAGGAACTGGGGATTGGAAATGCCGCCGCCCCCCTCGGCCGGACCGTGCGCGGTTTTGGCACGGACGCAAATGGCGACGTTTACCTTCTTGCGAGCGGCGCCGGCGGCGGTGTTCTCGACAAGATCGTGTCGATTCCGGCGGCGCCCGCCCTGGTTAACCTGTCCACGCGCGTAAACGTCGGCACCGGCGAGAACGTTCTCATCGGCGGCTTCATCGTCATCGGAAGCGAAGCAGAGGAAGTCGTCTTGCGCGGTCTCGGTCCATCCTTGCAGGTGAACGGCGTTCCCCTTCCCGGGCGACTCTCCGATCCGAAGATCGAGCTGCACGACGCGAGCGGCGCGCTCCTCGCCTCGAACGACAACTGGATGGGCAGCCCAGACAAGAACGAAATCATCACCCTCCATCTTGCGCCTGACGACGATCTCGAATCCGCCCTCGTCGCCCACCTCGTGCCCGGGAATTACACCACCATCCTGCGCGATGCGCACGGCGGCACGGGGATTGGTCTGGTCGAGCTTTACGCGCTCAATGCCGCGGCGAATCCGGCCAACATTTCCACCCGCGGCTTCGTCGCGACGGGCGACAACGTCATGATCGGCGGCTTCATCGCCGGCGGAACCCAGCCGCGCAACCTCATCCTCCGCGCGATTGGGCCCTCGTTAGGCGCGCAAAATATCGTCAACCCTTTGCTCGATCCGACGCTCGAACTGCACGACGCGAACGGCGCCCTCCGGCAGGCAAACGACAACTGGCGCGACACCCAGGAGGCGGCGATCATCGCGACCGGTATCCCGCCTAACGACAACCGGGAGTCGGCCATCGTCACGACGCTCCCACCGGGCAACTACACCGCCGTCGTGCGCGGTGCGAATAGCACGACCGGCGTCGCGCTCGTCGAGGTCTACGATCTGCCGTAGGAAAAGATGGTGCGCGATACAGGGTTCGAACCTGTGACCCCTACCGTGTCAAGGTAGTGCTCTACCACTGAGCTAACCGCGCGGGATAACGGGGAAGGACAATGGACGAATTGAACGCGCCCGGTCAAGGGCGAACCGGCTGCAGATGCGCTCGACGCGAGTCCAGAAATCAGGCGGCCAGCTTGGCCGATTCCTTGTGCCCGAGAATTCGGACCGTTTGTTTGAGCTGCTCGACTTTGAGCGGCTTCTTCAAGACGGTGACCGGCCCTTTCGCGAGAATGCGATCGAGCATCGCGCTGTCGGGATAACCCGTAATGACCACGATTGGAAGATTTGGGTCTTTCTCGCGAGCCGCTTCATAAATGTCGTCGGCCGGACCATCGGGCAGTTTGAGATCGAGAAAAAGGAGGTCGAAACGTTGCTTCTCCAAAACCGCGAGCGCTTCCTTCACCGTCCCCACCACCACCCGGCTGAACCCGATTTTCTTGAGGAACACCTTGAACAAATTCTGCAGGCTCTCGTCGTCGTCCACCACCAGCACAGTCGGCTGGCCGGAGCGATCTTCCTTCAGCACATCCCGGTCGAGCGAATCCTTTTTGATCCGCCAACGCCCGCCGATCTGAATCGCCGGCAACTGCCCTCGCTGCACCAGATAATAGACAGTCGGCAGCGGGATCCGGAGATACTTCGCTGTCTCCTTGACTGTCAATAGATTGTGCATCTGGAAGAAATCATCAATTTCGCGCAGGCGTGGCAAGCCTTTTTACGATTGGCAGAGCATTATAAATTTTAGAAATTGTGTCAACAACCGTTTTAACGAGCAAACTTTGCGAATATCTGGCCCTAGATCGGACGAAGAACGGTTCCCTGAAAGAAGCGTCCTCCCGGGAGACGGGACGCGAATCGCTCAGGCAGACCCGGTTTCGGCGGGAGATCGTCGCTGGACAACCCGGCAGCCGGGGTTCACTATTCGCAACTTTATGAGCGCATTGTTTTTCAAACGGTTTTTGCAAAAGCCGTTTCAGATCGCTTCCATTATCCCCAGCTCCCGCGCGCTCGTGGAGCGGGTCGCGGGTAAGATGGATTTCAGCCAACCGCGCATCATCGCCGAGTACGGCCCGGGCGAAGGTGTCCACTCGCGCGAGCTGGCCAGTCGGATGGACGCGCAGTCGCGCCTTTTTCTATTTGAACTCGACCCCGCTTTTTCGCGCGACCTCGAACGGCAATTTGCGGACGACCCGCGCGTCGTTGTGATCAACCGCGACGCCGCCAGCCTTTCCGAAGAGTTGGCCCGGCGCGGGATCGGGCAATGCGATTACATTCTTTCCGGCATTCCCTTCAGCATTCTCGAGATCAAAAAGAAACGCGCCCTCCTCCAGGACACTTACGATGCGCTCCGGCC
>JBBQHV010000019.1:0-13740 GCA_038324295.1 Chthoniobacterales bacterium | reverse complement strand
GCCGGGATGAGGAGGGCGGCGTTGTAGTCGCCGTTCTCGTCAAAATCGATTGAGCCGAGGAGCAGGTCGGACTGCTTCATCGCGCCCGAGACGTTCATGACAAAGCGGTAGTTGCTCGCGTCCTTCAAGACCGGCGCCGGCATCGAGCTCTCCGGCCAGAGGACGAGATCGGGCGGCGGTTTGGAAGCGAGCGCGATCCGGGTGAGATGCGCAAATTCGAAAAACGTTTTGCCCTGGAATTGCTGCGAGAATTTTTCTTCGCGCGGCACGTTCGATTGCACCGCCGCGACGCGGAGCGGCCGGGTTGGCGGGCGTTCCTGCAAAACCCGGATGCCAAACGCGGCCAACCCGACGATCCCGGCCATCGTGAGGGTAAAATCGAAATGCGGCCGCCGCTGGCGCACTTTGGTTTCGACGAGAAAACGCCGGACAGTCGCGACCGCGATCACGTTCGCGAAAACGACGACGAAGGACAGCCCGGCTACGCCGGTGTATTCGGCGATCTGGATGATCGGGAGGATGCCGTGCAAGGGCACGCCGAGCCCGTTCCAGCCCCAGCCGGAAAACATCCAGCCGCGCACCCACTCGAGCGCGGTCCAGCCGCAGGCGAGAATAAAGGCGAGGCCGAGATTGCGCGCCGAGCTGAGCCAGGGCGAACGGGCTTCGGGCGAAGGGTCGTTAGGCGGAGGCGGCCAGGCGCG
The DNA here is from genome assembly GCA_038324295.1 of Chthoniobacterales bacterium. Taxonomy (GTDB): domain Bacteria; phylum Verrucomicrobiota; class Verrucomicrobiia; order Chthoniobacterales; family UBA10450; genus Palsa-1392. The sequence goes on along the minus strand of JBBQHV010000019.1, from coordinate 13,039 downwards.
CCGGCGGCCCGGCGGAGCGGCCAACAATTTCCGCGGCCGCGCCAGGCCCGCGAGCCAGCCCCAGAGCGCAAAATAAACCCCCATGTAAAGCCCGACCAGGATCAACCCCGGCACCGTGACGGTGTGCAGCCAAAAAAACGCGCTCCAAAAAAAGACCACACCGGCGATGTAACCGAGGAGCAGATCGCGCAGGCCGCGGCGTTTCCATCCTTCGCCCGAAAACCAGATCGCGGCGAGCAATGGCGTGAGCGCGAACCAGCAAAGCCAGGTGATGCCAAAGGGCGCGAAACAGGCGGTCGCGAGCAATCCGCTGAGCAGAGCCGCAAGCCACGGCCACAGATTGAGCACCCTCACGGCTGCGCGCTTCTCCCCCACGATGCAATCAGACGCGCCGCTGCCGCCGGCTGGTTTTGACGTGGCGGGTGCGGGAAGGATAAACCGCGTCGCGCAACGAGCGCGCAAACGCCGGGTTCACGCGGAACGAGGCCGACTCGACCGCGTCCATCGTGCGGATATTGACCTTGTCGGCGACGACGTAGCCCATCGTCATGAGCCCATCGAGCGCATCGAGAAATTCGGCGCTCGCCATGTCTTCCATGCGCTCGGCCAGTTGCCGGCCGCCGACGGTCGAGCCCCCGAGGCCGATCGTTTTCAGGATCGTGATTTCGCCGCCGTTGAGGGTGATTTCGCTCACGAGCAAACTGTGAACGTGTCCGGCGAGATGTCGAGCCTGTAGACGCCTCCCTCTGGGAGGCGCGAGAGCCGATGATGCCAGCTCTCTGTCCGACAAGCCGCAGACCCGCGCTTCGCAGAGCGAAGCGTCTACAGGGCCGACGCCGCTCGTTCCTGTGCATCTTCCTGAAGCCATTCCCAGAGCGCTTCCAGCTTCCGGGCGACTTCCGGTTTGATCGCGGCCAGCTCCTCCGCGCTCAACTCTCCATTCTCCGGGCGGCGCTGCGCGAAAACGTAATATTTGATCTTGGGCTCCGTCCCGGAGCCGCGCACCGCCACCCGCGTCCGATCCGCCAATTCGAAGATCAACATTTTCTCCTTCGGAATCTCGTCCCCTTCCACGTCGCGGACGGTCTCCTTTTCGAAATTTTTCACCGATGTCACTTTGCTTCCCAGCATCTCGTCAGGCGCATTTTCCACATAGGAGGCGAGCAGCTTTTTAATTTTGGCCGCGCCCTCTGCACCTTCGAAAGTGAGCGCGCCGTTTTTTTCCGAGTAATAACCGAACTCGGCGTAAACCCGATCGAGCAGGCCGTCGATCGTCAGGCCAAGACTCTTGGCGTGAGCCGCGACTTCGCAGAACATGACGGTGGCGCCGTTCGCATCCTTGTCGCGCACGAAATCGGCCCCGCTGTAGCCGTAACTTTCTTCGCCGCCGAAGATGTAATAGCTCGAGTGTTCGAGCCGCAGGCGGCGCGTTTCCTCCTCCGGCAGATCGCGATATTTCGCCTGCACGTCCGCCGGCAAGGCGCGCTCATACTTCAGAAGTTTCGCCCCGATGTATTTGAACCCGGTCAGGGTCTCGACGCAGCGGAGGCCGAACTTTTCCGCGATCGCCTTTTGCAGATCGGTCGTGACAAACGTCTTGATGATGACGCCGCGGGAAGCGTTTGCGGCATTCAATACACCCTGGGCGAACAATGTTTTCGCCCGGTAATAAGCGATGAGCGAGCCGATTTGGTTTCCGCTCAGGAGCTGCATCTCGCCCGCCGCGCTCCGCACCGCCACCCCCATCCGGTCGCAATCCGGATCGGTCGCGATGACGAGATCGGCCTCCTCTTTTTTCGCCAGCTCGATGCCGAGTTTGAGTGCTTCGGCATTTTCCGGATTGGGCGATTGCACGGTCGGGAAACGGCCGTCGAAGGTGTCCTGCTCCGGGACGACGCTGAATTTGAATCCGAGCCGCTCGAGCGCCGGCTTGATGATGATGCTGCCGGTCCCGTGGATCGGAGTGAAAACGATCCGCAGATCGCGCTGCGCCTGGACGAGGGCGGGATCGAGCACCAGGGTCTGGAGCCGCTTGAGATAGGCTTCGTCGACCTCGCGATTAAGGATCGTGACGCTTCCCCGCTTTTCGTTAGGCGGCGAGTCGTCCGCCGCGTTCACTTTCGCGATGATCCCGCTGGCGTGCGGCTCGACCACCTGCGCCCCGTCGCTGAAGTAAACTTTGTAGCCGTTGTCGTGCGACGGATTATGGCTCGCCGTGATGACGACCCCGGCGTTCGCGCGCAGATAGCGGACGGCGAAGGAAAGCTCGGGGGTCGAACGCGGGCCGTCGAAGACGAAGGCGTCGCAACCGTTTTTGGCCGCGATCTCGGAGGCGAGCCGGGTGAATTCGCGAGAGAAAAAACGCGTGTCGTGCGCGATCACGAGCTTCGGCCGGCCGCGCAACTGCTCGCGCTCGCACCATTCCTGCAGATAATCGACCAGACCTTGGGTGGCGCGACCGACACTCTCGAAGTTCATCGCGTTCGTGCCGACGCAGGGAAATTGCGGTCGCCCGAGGTCGCTCGGCGTGCCCCGCTCCGCTTCGGTCACGATCCTGCCGATCGTCCGCCCGCGAATGCCGCCGGTGCCGAAAGCGAGGGTGCGGTAAAAACGATCGTTCAGCTCCGCCCAGGCTCCAGCCGCGATCAATTCGTCGATCGATTCCGAAACGACCGGCGAACCCGCATTCGTTAGGGCGCGACGCATGTTTGCCGCGCTCGTCTCGAGCAATTTTCCCGCGGTCAGTGCTCTCTCGATCTCCGCTTTCTCGTTCCCCATTGTCCGGCACCTTTCCGGCCCGGGCCGGCGACTGCAAGCGGGCTTTAATCCTGTAGCGGCGGTCTGTGACCGTCGCAGCGCGTTTTGCTCCGAAGCGAGCACGACGGTCATAGACCGGCGCTACAAAACCAGCGCTAGCGGACGAGCGAGAGGGAACGGCCGAGCGAAGCGAGCCACGGCCCGCCTTCCGGGATGAACCGGAAGTTGTCGTCGCGGTCGATGACCCGAAGTTTGACCGTCTCGTCCTTCTCCAAAACGAGGAGCTGGCGAACGGGCGGACTGAAGAGCGGTTTCACGCCGAGCCGATGCCGGCCGGGTGCGACGTGCACGGTGACCGACTCGCCCGCGGCGATCCGCGCGATTTGGTCGCCATCGAGAAAGAGATTGAGGCCCGCGCCCTTCACCCCTTCCTCCCGCGTCACGGTGATGGCGCAACTGCGCCGGGGCGAGGATTTGAGTAGGTGCGGCTCAAAGTTGCGCCGGGCGGGGACAGGCTGCTGGGCCACGCGGGGCGTGGGCTGAGATGAGCAACCGACGAGTGAGAGCAAGACGAGACCGAGGACCAGTCTTTTCATAGTATTTCCCCTAAGAGCAATCTTTGGGCCCCGGGGTCCGGATGGAGTTATTTCCTCATCGGGCGGGCCGGTGCGCTGAGACAGCGCACGCTACAGCGCGTCTCGGTTGCCGGGGAGGTGTTTGAGGAGAGCCACGGGCTTCGTTAGGCTGCGGCCGAGTGCCACGTTGCGCGTCCCGCCTTGTAGCGTCCGCTGTCCTCAGCGGACTGGCCGGAGCGGATGAAAGGTTTTCGCGCAATCTGACGCGCCGCCGCGCTGAAACGGCACGCTAAAAGCCGGGTTGCCCGATTTAACCGTCTCCTCAATCGCCGGACAGGTAGCGGAGGATCGGTCGGGCAAAGGGCGCGGCCTCCGCGATCTAAGTGTCGACAGCGGGATTTTCCTTCGGCCTCACGACCGATTACGGATTCGTCAGGCGAAGAGTAAAGCGATTGTTAGGCGTTTCCCAGAGGCGGAGGCGGACGAGCTGATTGTTCAGCTCCCGGTTAAACTTCGGCCAGAGCGCGCGCACGATATTTTCGCCGGTCGAGGGACTCTTGCGAAACTCGTCCGTCTCGAGATCGAGGTGCTTGTCCTGCCAGGGCCGGAGGGCCGCTTCCACGCCGGTGAGGAGAGCGCTGAAGTCGTAAAGCGCCCCGCTCCGTTCGTCATAGCGTCCCCCGATCGTCGCTTCGGTGAGATAGCGGTGCCCGTGTCCGCGCGGATTATTGCACTTGCCATAGAGCGCCAGATTTTCCGCCGCGGATAATTCGCCTGCGTGCAGCCGATGCGCCGCGCTGAAGGGTGCTTGCAGCCCGAGAAACCAGGCGCCGTCCTTCCAGTATTCCGCGAAAAAATCCTCCCGCTCGTGCAGCCGGACGCGATCGATCGGCAAGGTGGCCGCGACCCGTCCGTGCAGGTAATGCGCGAGACTCTCGGTCGTCATCGGACGGTTCGTTAGGCCGGGAACTTCGCGGTTGAGATTCTTGTGATCGAGCTCATCCCGAAGCGAGGCGATCACTTCCGCGAGCTCGACCTGCCTAACGAGCGGCTGGCGCGGATCCGGCGAGGGATCGCGAAAAGTGAGCCGGGCGCGGTAGTGATGGCCGTGCCCGTGCGGCGAGGCGGCTGTTCCGAAAAGACGCTCATTTTCCGCGGCGCTGAGGTGCGGCGAGATCGTCTGGCGCGCGGCGGAAAATTCCAGCCAGTGATTTCCCTCGACGATTCCGTTCGCATACCAGGTCGCGCTCCGCTCAGGCGATTCCTGAAGATGACAGGCCACGAGGTCCGCGCGCAGGTCGCCGAAGAGCGGCGCGACCTCGAGGAAGAGCTGGCGAGAAACGTTCTCCGTAGTCGGCGGCAGCTCGCGAAAGGCGGGATGATCTTCGTTCAGAAACTTGTGATCAAAACGCGCGTGAAGCACTTCTTCCACCCGGCGCTTGATCTCGCTAATGTTGACCAGCATTCCATTAGCCGGATCGACCGAGCCGGTGAGAACGAAAAACGCGACATAGTTTCGCCCGGTGCCGTAGCGCGCCGCGGTCTCCGCGCCGAAGGCGGCGCGATTTTCTTCGTCGCTCCAGGCGGGAATGAAGAGCCGCCGCGAAGCGGAAAACTCGAGGCGTTTGCTGACCGTCAGGAGCATGACTGCAACCGATCCGTTGTCGCCGGGGGCGTTGGTCCCGGCCGGCTCAAGACCCGAAATGCCGCCCGGTCGCTTGCCCTGCCGGGGTCAACGCCCCCGGCTACAACGGCGCCGTTGATCACTGGCTGAGCAGGGCGAGGAACTCGCTCCGGGTGCGCGCGTCGTCCTTGAAAACGCCGCGCAAACAGGAGGTCTTCATGACGGAATTTTGCTTTTCCACTCCGCGCATCATCATGCAGAGATGCTTGGCTTCGATCACCACCGCCACTCCGGCCGGATGAAGCACGTTCATGAGGGCGTCGGCTATCTGGGTCGTGAGCTGCTCCTGAATCTGAAGGCGCCGCGCGAAAACGTCGACGATGCGGGCGACCTTGGAGAGGCCGATCACTTTCCCGTTGGGAATGTATGCGATGTGGGCGCGGCCGATGAAGGGGAGCAAATGGTGTTCGCACATCGAATAGAGTTCGATGTCTTTCACCATCACGATCTCGCTCGCGTCGGAAGCGAAGATGGCGTCGTTGACGACTTCGTCGACCGACTGCCGGTAGCCTTGAGTGAGAAATTCGAAGGATCGGGCGGCCCGGCCGGGGGTTTTCAGAAGTCCCTCGCGCTCCCGATTCTCACCCACTGCCTCGAGCAGCTCGCCGAAGATGCGCTCCATTTCGCCGAGGCGACTTTCCTGGACCCGATTTACCTTCCTCGTTAGGCGCTCGGAAGTGTCGAATTCGTTATCCTGCACGCGCCGAATCTAGCGGACGGATGCGGTTGCGACAAATCGCTGTCGCGAAACCTAATCCAGCCAGCTGAGCGGATATTTCTCGTCGTCGAGTTTTACCGCCTGTTCGGTCAGCTCGAGGGTGTGCTCGGTGTCGAACATGACCGCCAGCTCCTCGGTTCGCTCCGCGTCCTTGCTCGCCATGATCGTGCCGGGATGCGGCCCGTGCGGGATGCCGCGCGGATGCAAAGTGATCGAGCCGGCTTCGATCCCGCGCCGCGAGCCGAAATTGCCGCGGACGTAGAAGAGGACCTCGTCCGCTTCCACGTTGTCGTGAACCCAGGGGATCTTGACCGCCTCGGGATGAGTATCGAGGAGCCGCGGGGCAAACGTGCAAACAACATAGCCGCGAATCTCGAAGGTCTGATGAATCGGCGGGGGCTGGTGAACGGTGCCGGTGATGGGCTCGAAATCGGCGGCATTGAAAGTGAAAGGATAGACGTAACCATCCCAGCCGAGGACGTCGAAGGGATGATGTGCGTTCACTACTTTCGTTAGGCGGGGGCCGTCTTTGACGAGAATCTCCACGTCTTTGTCGCTGTCGATCGTGATCAACTCGGTCGGCCCATGGAAGTCGCGCTCGGAATAGGGCGAACCCATGCGAATCTGGCCATCGCTATTCATGTAGCGGCGCGGGATGCGCACCGGCCCGGTGGATTCGAGGACGAGATAATCTTCCTCCTCCACATTATCCGGCACCAGGCGGTAAGTGATGCCGCGCGGAATAACGATGTAGTCCTCCGCCCGATAAGGCAGCTTGCCGAACTGGCTCTCGAGCACGCCCCCTCCTTTGAAGACGAATATGATCTCATCGGCGCCACCGTTCTTGTAAAATTCGAAATCCCCAAAATTCTTCTCCGGTTTGCAGCGGTAGGCGATCATGTCGTCGTTGAAGAGCATCGGGACCCGGCCGGTATAAACATCACCGCGGCGCGGAATGTCGGCAGTCTTGAAGTGATGATGACGGAGCGGGCTTTCGGCCGCCTTCTTCAGCTCTTCACATTTCAATAACTCAACACTGCGCACTCGGGTCGGCGGGCGGATGTGATACATGATCGAGTAAGCCTCGTTGAAGCCTTCGGTCGTGATGACATGCTCGTAAGCGATGCCTTCGTTCTTGTAGCCACCGTTGGACGATCCGTTGCGGTGAAACCAGATGTGGTGCTTGCGAGGGATTTCGCCGAGTTTCTGATAGTATGGCATCGTTAGTCTTCCTTAGAGGTTGCCGCGCAGTTCCTGTTCCTTCTCCAAGGCTTCAAAGAGCGCCTTGAAGTTGCCTTTCCCGAAACTCTGCGCGCCTTTGCGTTGGATGATTTCGAAAAAGAGGGTGGGCCGATCTTCCACCGGCTTGGTGAAAATCTGGAGGAGATACCCTTCGTTATCGCGATCGACCAGAATGCCGAGACGCTTGAGCGGCTCGAGGTCTTCATCGATGTGACCGACGCGATCCAGCACCGTATCGTAGTAGGTCGTAGGAATGTTCAAAAACTCGACTCCGCGCGACTGCAGATCAGTCACTGTCGTGACGATGTCTTTGGTCGCGATCGCGACGTGCTGGACGCCTTCGCCATCGTAGAAGTCGAGATATTCTTCGACCTGCGACTTCTTCTTTCCTTCCGCCGGCTCATTGATCGGAAACTTAACGAAGCCGTTGCCATTACTCATGACCTTACTCATGAGGGCAGAGTATTCGGTCGAGATATCCTTGTCGTCGAAGCTCAGGATGTTGCGGAAGCCCATTACGTCCTCATAGAACTTGACCCACGGGTTCATCTGATTCCAGCCGACGTTGCCGACACAGTGGTCGACGTATTGCAGGCCGGCGTCCGGCGGGTTGTAGGCCGACACCCATTTGCGGAAACCCGGCATGAAAGCGCCGCGATAATTTTTGCGTTCGATGAAAAGGTGGACCGTCTCGCCGTAGGTGTGAATGCCGCTCATCACGACTTCGCCGTATTCGTCGGTCAGCGTCTTCGGTTCGAGGTAGCTCTTGCCGCCGCGCGCAGTCGTTTCTTTCCAGGCCGAGGTCGCGTCGCCCACGCTGAGCGCGAGAAATTTCACCCCGTCTCCGTGTTTATTAACGTGATCGGCGATCGGGTTGTCCTGCTTGAGCGGCGTGGTCAGGACAAAAGTCAGCTTGTTCTGTCGGATGGCGTAGCTGGCGCGATCTTTCTGACCGGTCTCGGGCCCGGCATAGGCCAGACTCTGGAAGCCGAAGGCGGTTTTGTAGAAGTGCGCGGCCTGCTTGGCGTTGCCAACGAAAAACTCGACGTAGTCGGTCCCTTCGAGCGGGAGAAAGTCGGTTTCAGCGGCAGTGCCTTTTTTTGGAGCTTCGAGTGTGGTTTCCATAAGTTGATGGCGGCCGGCCTAACGACATGTCAGGCGTGGTCTCGCCAAATATAACGGCGGGTCGCCCCTCTCGCAATCGCGCGTTCTCGTCACACCATCGGAACGCCGCGGTCGACGCCCTGCAATGTTGTCGCGAGCGCCTTTTGCAACCGCTTTTAATCCGCGTCCTTGGGCGCGAGTGCGACGAGGATTTTTTTGAAGCGTGGATCGCCGCGGAGCGGGTCCCAAGTGGGGTGGAGCTTGAGCTGGCCGTACGGGAGATAACGATTCGGAACGCCGACCGCCATCGCGATCTGTGCGAGGGCGAGGTCCTTCTCGCCCGTCCAGAGGTAGATTTCGGCGAGGTTGGTCGCCAGGAACACGCCGGTGAGGGCGTCTTCGGAAATGGGCAGCAGCTCGCAGGCGCGCCGGCCCTCGCGCCGGGCCTCTTCCTCGCGTCCCAGCCCAACGTCGATCAGCCCCAGGAGACTGAGCGCGGCTGCGAAATCGGGCTGCTTCTCCACCTCCTTTGCCACTGCGGGGCGGGCCGCGGCAAAGGCCGCGCCGGCTTTGGCTGCATCCCCCTGCCAGCGCGCCGCCACTCCTTCGTAGTAGGCGTGTGGATAAATGACGCCATAGAAAGCCGCACCCTCGCTCGGATAATTCGCTAAGGCACGTGCCACGGCGGCACCGTCTCGTGCGCATAAAGCGAGATCGATGTCATCGACGTCAGACGCGGCGCTGGGATCTTCAGCGATCACTTTGGTGAACATGGCTTGAACGGGCTTCAGATCGGCGCGCCAACTAAATGCGACCTGGGCGCGCAGGACGCGAGTCACGGCGTCCCCCGGCAGGATCGTCAACGCGCGGTCGTAGATGCTGATCTCATCGGGATACCGACGCTGAAAATCGTAGGCCAGGGCGAGCTGCCGAATGGTGGACAAGTTGCGCGGGTCCAGCTCGAGGGAGCGCTCCAGATTGCGCGTCGCATCTTCCCAGCGGCCTTCGCGCCGGTCGATGAAGCCGGTGTATTCGAAGACCTGGGCGTTATTAGGGAGAGTGCGCCGGGCGATCTCCAACTCGATGCGGGCTCGTCCGTATTCGCGAAAGCCGCGGTAGTAGTAATCGGCCAGCGCCAGGTGGACTTCGCCCCTCTCCGGCTGGAGGCGAAGCGCTGTTTGCAGGACCTTCTGCGCGAGCTCGAGACGGGCCGGCGTATGGTCCTGGCCGGAAAAGTACAAATTGCAATGCACTTTGGAGAGCAGGCACCAGGCGAGCAGGAAGTGCGGGTCGCGCGCGACTGCTTCGTCGAGCAAACCCTCGGCTTTAGACAGCTTCTCTGCGCGCGCGACCGGGTTGGTATTGTCCACGAAGAGGTTCTGGGCGCGCAGATAAAGTTCGTAGGCTGCCAGATCTGTCGTAGCGGGTTGCGCGATCGCGGCCTTCTCGCTGGGCGACAACTTCGCCTGGAGCTGGTCGACGATTTGCCCGGCAATCTCGCTTTGGATGCGGAAGACATCCGCCAGATCGCCGTCGTAGCTCTCCGCCCACACCTGCGTCTCGCTGCGCACATCGACCAAAGCCACCGTCACCCGCACGTTGCCCGCCTCTCGGCGAACGGTTCCCTCCAAAATATTCGATACCCCCAGCGCCTGGGCGATTTCGCGCAAATTGCGCGCGGCCGGGTCCCGATAACCCATCACGCTCGTCCGGCTGATCACCTTCAATTCGTGGATCTTCGCCAGACTCGTCAGAACGTCGTTTTGAATCCCATCCGCGAAGAAGGCGTTCGCTTTCTCTTCGCTCAAATTTTCAAACGGCAAAACAGCGATGCTTTGCTCGCGGCCCGCCACCGCCGGCGTGATCTGACTGGAATGGAAACGCTGAAAAACCAGCATGCCGATGACCAGGAGGAGCACGCCAATAACGAAGAAATCGAGCTTGCGACCGGTGCTTCTGGCTACCGATTCGTTAGGCGAGATTTCCTCCGTGCGTTTCAAGCCCTCCGGCGTGAACTCGAATATCCAAGCCAGAACGAGCGCGATCGGCAAACCCAGCAAGAGAGAAACCACCACCAGCCGCACCGTCCAATTCGGGATTTCAAAGAAGGGAAAAACCTGGGTCGCGATCTGGACGAGCAGCCAGCTTACGACCGCGTAGGCGACAGCCACCCGGTAGACATTGCGCCGCTTGAGTTCAGCGAAAAAACTTTGGAAGTTCACGGCGTTCTCGCGCGACTCATCTCGAGCGCGGATTCGACGGCAGCGGCTTTTAGCACCCCTACCATGTCATCTCATTTCTACGCAGAAGATCGAGCGCAAAGCTTACCGCGCACGAGATAGTTTGGGCGGTCCTAAAACGCGAAGCCGAAACTGAAATGAAACGCGCCGAAGGCTTCGTTCTCACGCGGGTCGGGGTTGACTCCATAATCGAGCCGGATCGGGCCGATCGGCAGGTTGTAGCGCAGGCCGACGCCGATGCCGTAGCGCATGTTGTCGAGCCCGGGCGAGCTGGCATTCGGAAGCAGGTTGCCGGCATCGACAAAGACCGCGCCTAACAATTCCCCGTAAAGGGGAAAGGTATATTCGACATTGAGGACGGTGTAATACTCACCCCCGATCGGGTTGCCCTGATTGTCGTGCGGCCCGAGATCGCGCTCGTTGAAACTCCGCACCGTCGTGCTCCCGCCGGTGAAAAAACGTTCGTCGATCGGGATGGCAAATTGTTCGGTCGTGCCCAAAGTATCGAGCGGATAAACGATCCCGGCCCGCGCACCGAAGGCGAGGAGGCTGCGTTCAAACCATTTCTGCAAGCTCGACTTCTGTAAATCCTCCCCGACGAGCTGCGGCTGATCGGGCGCGAAGGAGAGATAGTAACTCACTCGTCCGGTCGCGCGGAGCAGGTCGATATCACTTCCCAGCACGGTATTGGCGAGATCGACCGTGTTATCAAAAACCAGCCCCCGCGGGGCGACGAGCGGGTTCTTGCGCAGGTCGAGCGTCTGCGTGAAACCGATCGAGTTAACAAAATAGTTAGTGTCGCCAAGCAGGCGGTCGTCGATCGAGGCGTCGGTGATCTCGACATGCCGGGAGCCAAGGACCAGGCCAACGGAATAGGCGTCGGTAATCTGCCGATTGAGGTTAAGGCGACCGCCGAATTCGAACTTGGTGTAGCCGTCGTATTGGAAGGTCAGGGCGGAGAGCCGCGCTTGCAGGGCAAAGCCGGTGTTAAAGAGATACGGGTCCTCGAAAAGGATTTCCCCCTTGTAACTCCGCTGGGTGTATTCGATCGAGGTCGTGACCGGCCGGCCGTAGCCGAAGAGATCGCGATTCGCGTAGGACACTCCGAGAATCCCGCCCTCGTAGGAGCCGTAGCCGACGGAAAAGCCAAACTCCTTCGGCTTGGCTTCCTCGACCTTGATGTCGAGGCGCAGCTGGTCGCCGCCGATCGGCGTCGGATTGATTTTGAGGATATTAAAAAGACTCGTCCGCATCAAAGCGCGGAAGCGTTTGTCGAGCACCTCGGGGCTGAAAGGCTTCCCGCGGAGATCGCGAAAGCGATTCGTCAGGTAGCTCGGGCGGAGCTGGCGCGTGCCCGCGACCGTGATCCCATCGAAACGATAAACCGGGCCCGGTTCCACCGTCACTCGCACCGGCACGTGGGCGTTGATGGCCAGTCTCGGATCACCCAACGCGTCCACTTTGACCGCGAAATAACCGCGCGTTTTGTAGTAGGACTGGAGGCGCCGCGGGATATCGGCGAGGCGCGCTTCGGTGTAAGGCCGCCGCAGCAAATCGAGCAACTGACCGCGGAGCGCTTCCCCGCCGTAGATCGTCGGCCCGACGAAATTAACCTTCCCGAAAAAGTATTTCTGCCCTTCGTGGATGACGATCTCGGCGTTGACCAAATCGGGCTGCACATAGTTATAGCTCGGCGGATCGACCACGCACTCGATGAAGCCTTCCGAAACATAGAAGCGCTGCACGAGATCGGCGCCTTCCGCGAGGTCGCCCGGCACGAAAGGCAGCAGCGCCGTCGCCTTCGAATAGCGCGAGCGGGTCGGGCCGGCGGCGTACTCGAAAAGCTTGTCCGTCGGAATCTGGCGATTGCCGACGAACTTTATCTTCGCGAGATGGACGAGCGGCCCTTCCGCGATGTCGAGTCGGAAGCGATTGCCGGATTCGATCGTGTAACTGACGTTCACCCTGGCGTAGCCATGTTTCTTGTAGAAGAGCTCGAGGAAAAAGGCGGCGTCATCGGCTCGCGCACTCGTCAGGCCTTGCTCGGCGATGAAGGTGAGCTGTTCCTTCAGCTGCGAGCGGAGTTCCTTTTCTTCGAAAGCGGTGTTGCCCCGAATTTCGACGTTGGCTTGCTGGGCGACTTTTTCCTCCACCTTCGCGGTCGCTTTCTTTTGCTCCTGCTGACGCTCCTGCTCGGGCAACTTGACCGCGTTCTGCGCACGCAAGCCGCCCGTCGTTAGGCAAATCAGAAGGCCGAGAAGCGTGAATCTTTTTGTCATCTCAACGAAACCGAATCACGTACTTCACCTGCCCGCGGAAATCTCCGGCCACGCCGAGGTCTCCGATGAGGACGACCCGTTCGTTCACCTTGTATTTCGCGGTCGCGCTCTGCTCCCCGGTCCGCGGATCGGGCCCGCTGAATTCGACGCTCAGTCGATTGAAAATGGAATCGCTCTTCGGCTCCTCCCCCCCGCCTTTCTTGAAGATCTTGCGGTAAAGCTCTTTCCCCAGAAGGAGGAGCGCGCGGCTCGCGAGAACGTTGCCGCCGCCGGTCAATTCCGCGCGCGTCGTGCCGGTCGCGAGGAGCGAAATAATTTCCTCCTGCGGGAGCGGCGGCTCGCTGCTGAAGACCGCCTGGGGCGCGTTCACCGTCCCGTAAATATAAACGTGGATCGTGTAATCGCGGATGAGCGACTCGCCCTGCAATTCGATCCTGGGA
>JBBQHV010000018.1:0-13773 GCA_038324295.1 Chthoniobacterales bacterium | reverse complement strand
GCCCGCGGCGAAGATGCCAAGCGCCTCATGGCGCAACGCGGCGAACGCGGGATTGATCTTCTCCTCACCGACCTCGTCATGCCGGAAATGAGCGGGCGAAATTTTGCCGATTGGCTGGGCCGGGCGCATCCGCGGGCGAAGGTCATTTTCATTTCCGGTTATCTCGAAGAATCGCTCCATCCCGGCGACCGGCGCGATCCGAAAATGTGTTTCCTGGCCAAGCCCTTCAACGTCGAGCAGCTCGCCAGCAAAGTGCGCGAGGTGCTGGACGGGGCGGGGGTTGATGGTTGATCGGTGATGGTTGCTAGAAAAGCCTGGCCCGTTAGGCTGGCTTGGTCGATCAACCATCAATCCTCATCCATCAACCTCTCTCCTGACCACTTTCCACGACATCCAGGAAGCCGCCGGCCGCATCAAAGGCGCGGTCTACGAATCGCCCTGCGCGCAGTCGATCCCGCTGAGCGAGCTCACCGGGATGCAAATTTATTGCAAGCTCGACAACCTCCAGCGCACCGGCAGCTTCAAGGAGCGTGGCGCGCATAACGCGCTCTCCCGCCTTTCGCCCGAGCAAAAGAAAATCGGCGTCATCGCTGCCTCCGCCGGCAACCACGCCCAGGCCCTCGCCTATCAGGGGAGATTGTTAGGCGTGCCCGCGACCGTCGTGATGCCGAAGTTCGCGCCTCTCATCAAGATCACCAATTGCCAGAAACTCGGCGCGACTGTCATTCTCCACGGCCAGGATTTCGCCGCCGCCAAAGCGCGTGCGCACGAGATCGCCGAGGAGAAAGGTCTCGCTTACATCGACGGGTTCGATCATCCCGATATCATTGCCGGGCAGGGAACGATCGGCCTGGAAATCGTCGCGCAGGTTCCCGATCTCGATGCGGTCATCGTCCCGGTGGGCGGCGCGGGGTTGCTCGCCGGCGTCTCGCTCGCCGTGAAAACTTTGCGGCCGGAGACGAAAGTGATCGCGGTCGAAGCCGAACATGTGGCCAGTTTCTCCGCCGCGCTCGACGCCGGCAAACCGATCACGATCATCACCAAGCCGACGCTGGCTGACGGTCTCGCCATCGCCCAGGTCGGCGGCAATGCCTTCGCCATCGCGAGCAAACACACCGACAAAACCGTCCTCGTGACCGAAGAACAAATCGCGCTCGCCATTCTACGGATCGTCGAGCTGGAAAAAGGGATCGTCGAAGGCGCCGCCGCCACCCCGCTCGCGGCCTGCCTTTCCGGGCAACTGGGGGAGCTCAGGGGCAAGCGCGTCGTCCTCCTCCTTTGCGGCGGGAACATCGATCCCAACGTTCTCAGCCGGGTGATCGAGCGCGGCCTTGTCGCCGACGGGCGGCTCTCGCGTTTTCGCGCCCTCATCAGCGATCGGCCGGGCGGCCTCGCCGATCTCACCGCGCAAATCGCGGCCGCCGGCGCGAGCATCAAACAGGTCGTGCACGATCGCGCCTTCGCCAGCTCCGATATCTCCGCCGTCCAGGTCCTCTGCACGGTCGAGACGCGCGACCGCGCGCATCTCAACGAGCTGCGGGAAAAGTTAAGAGCGCACGGCGTCGAAACCTTTGACGCGTTGTAGCCGGGGGCGTTGACCCCGGCTGGTCTGGAGCTTGGCCTGGTCTTTTCCCAGCCGGGGTCCACGCCCCCGGCTACAGCGCTGCGCGCCCCTCGGCTTGCGCTAAATTTCCGCTCTCGTAGGGTGCGCCATGGATTCAGTTGCAGCACCGGACCTTGCAAAACCGGCGGAAAGCGCCGCGCCCGATCGACCGAAAACGTCGCCGGAACTGAGTCCCTTCGTCAGCCGCCACATTGGGCCTAACGAGGAGGAAGTCGCGCAAATGCTGGAGGCGATCGGCTTCGGCGATCTCGCTTCCTTCATCGACGCGACCGTCCCGAAAGACATTCGCCTAACGACTGCGCTCGACCTCCCGGCGGGCAAATCCGAGCAGGACGCGCTCACCGAACTGCGTGAGCTTTCGCGCAAAAACAAAGTCTTCCGCAACTACCTCGGGGCCGGTTATTCCGATTGCTTCGTCCCGCCGGTCATCCAGCGCAACATCCTCGAAAACCCTGGCTGGTATACCGCCTATACGCCCTATCAGGCGGAGATCGCGCAAGGCCGCCTCGAGGCCCTGCTCAATTTCCAAACGATGGTGACCGATCTGACCGCGCTCGACATCGCCAACGCTTCGCTCCTCGACGAAGCGACCGCCGCCGCCGAAGGAATGGCCTTGTGCCACGCCGCTGTAGCCGGGGGCGCTGACCCCGGCCGCCCCAAGCGCGACACCTTCTTCGTCTCCGAAAGCTGCCATCCGCAGACCATCGAAGTCGTGCAAACGCGCGCTCATCCCTTAGGCATCAAGGTCGAGGTCGGCGATCACAAGACGTTTCAGCCTAACGACAAGGTTTTCGGCGTTCTTCTCCAGTATCCGACGACCGACGGCGCCGTCATCGACTACGAGCCGTTCATCAAAAGCGCGCACGATGCCGGCGCTCTCGCCATCGTCGCGGCCGACATTCTCGCCCTCACTCTTCTCCGGCCACCCGGCGAAATGGGCGCTGATGTCGCGGTCGGCAGCACCCAGCGTTTCGGGGTTCCGTTAGGCTTCGGCGGGCCGCATGCCGCCTATTTCGCGACCCGCGACCAATACAAACGCCACATGCCGGGCCGGCTCGTCGGCGTCTCGCACGACGCCGCCGGGCGTCCCGCCTACCGCCTCGCGCTTCAGACCCGCGAGCAGCACATCCGCCGCGACAAGGCGACGAGCAACATCTGCACGGCCCAGGTCCTCCTCGCGGTCATGGCCTCGATGTATGCCGTCTATCACGGCCCGGAAGGATTGCGCACCATCGCGCGACGCGTGCACAGCCTCGCCTGTCGCCTCGCCGAAGGCCTCGAGCGGCTTGGTTACGGCATCGTCCATTGGGATTTCTTCGACACCCTCCACATCGATCTCGGCAGGAAAGGCAGCGCCGATATTCTGCGCCGGGCCGCGCGCGAGAACTGCAACTTCCGCCTCCTCGGCCCGCAAAGCATCGGCATTTCCCTCGACGAAACGACCACGCCGGAAGACGTGGAGAGGTTGCTCGGACTGTTCGGCGAGAGCCGCGCGGTCCTTCATCATCTCGGGGCGCCGGCCAATCGACAATCGACAATCGAGAATCGAGAATCGGCCTTCCTCACCCATCCCGTTTTCAACACCCATCACAGCGAAACCGAAATGCTGCGCTACCTGCGCCGGCTCGAATCGCGCGATCTCTCGCTTTGCCATTCCATGATCCCGCTCGGCTCCTGCACGATGAAGCTGAACGCGACGGCCGAGATGTTCCCGGTCTCCTGGCCGGAATTTTCGCGCATGCATCCTTTCGCGCCTAACGAACAAACATCCGGTTACCGCGAGATGTGCGATCAGCTCGAGAGCTGGCTCGCGGAGATTACCGGTTTCGCCGCGGTCTCGTTGCAACCGAACGCCGGCTC
Organism: Chthoniobacterales bacterium; assembly: GCA_038324295.1. GTDB lineage: Bacteria > Verrucomicrobiota > Verrucomicrobiia > Chthoniobacterales > UBA10450 > Palsa-1392. The sequence goes on along the minus strand of JBBQHV010000018.1, from coordinate 10,289 downwards.
GCAAGGCGAATACGCCGGTCTCCTTGCCATTCGCGGCTACCACGCCGCCCGCAACGAAGCCACGCGCAACATCTGCCTCATTCCCACTTCCGCCCACGGGACCAACCCGGCCAGCGCGGTCATGGCCGGCTTCAAAGTTGTGCCCGTGAAATGCCTCGAAGATGGCGACATCGATCTCGCCGATCTCCGCGCCAAGGCGGTTGAGCACGCGAAGAATCTGGCCGCGCTCATGGTCACCTATCCTTCGACCCACGGCGTTTTCGAAACCACCATCCGCGAGATTTGCGCGATCGTGCACGAACACGGCGGCCAGGTTTACATGGATGGCGCGAACATGAACGCGCAGGTCGGTCTCTGCCGTCCCGGCGATATCGGCGCCGACGTGTGCCATCTCAATCTGCACAAGACCTTCTGCATCCCGCACGGCGGCGGCGGGCCCGGCGTCGGCCCGATCGGCGTCGCCCAGCACCTGATCAAATTCCTTCCCGGCCTTCCGTCTCTCAACTCTCAACTCTCAACTCTCAACTCGGCGCATCCGGTATCGGCTGCGCCGTATGGCAGCGCCAGCATCCTCACCATCTCCTGGATGTACATCCGCATGATGGGTCCGGCCGGCCTAACGAAAGCCACCGAAGTCGCAATCCTCAACGCCAACTACATCGCGAAGCGACTGGATCCGCATTTCCCCGTCCTCTTCAGAGGCAAGCGCGGCCTCGTCGCGCACGAATGCATCCTCGATCTCCGCCCCTGCAAGAGCGCCGGCGTCGAAGTGGAGGACGTGGCCAAGCGCTTGATGGATTACGGCTTTCACGCGCCGACCGTTTCCTGGCCGGTCCCGGGCACGGTCATGATCGAGCCGACCGAGAGCGAGCCGAAACACGAGCTCGATCGTTTCTGTGACGCGATGATCGCAATCAAAGGCGAGATCGATGCGATCGGCGATGGCGCCGCGGATAAGAAAAACAACCTGCTCAAGAATGCGCCCCACACCGCCGCGCAAGTGACCGCCGACAAGTGGGACCATCCTTATTCCCGCGAAGAAGCCGCCTACCCAGCGGCCTGGACACGCGAGCACAAATTCTGGCCGGCGGTCGCGCGGATCGACAGCGTCTACGGCGATCGCAATCTCTTCTGCACTTGCCCGCCAATGGAAGAGTTCGAAGAAGGCACGTTGTAGCCGGGGGCGCTGACCCCGGCTGGTCTAAATCTTCGCCTCGTCTTCCCCCCGCCGGGGTCACCACCCCCGGCTACAACTACTCGAGAAAAATTTTCCCTTCGGAATAGGTCACGGCATTCCCGCCGATCCCGACCCGCTCGCCCCGATCCTCGCAAAATAATTCGCCGCCGCGCGCGGAAATTTGACGAGCGAAAAGCTCCTTCTTTCCGAGGCGCTGCGACCAGTAGGGGATCAGGGTGCAATGAGTCGACCCGGTCACGGGATCTTCCGGAATGCCCGCGGCGGGCGCGAAGTAACGCGAAACGAAATCGCAATCGTCTCCCGGCGCCGTCACCACCACGCCCTGCTTTTCGAGTTCCGCGACGAGATGGAAATCCGGATGGAGCGCCGCGATCTCCTTTTCCGTGGCAAAGACCGCAAGATAATCGCGCTCCTCCAGAAGCGTCTGCGGATAGGCGCCCAGACTTCGAATCAATTCGTTAGGCACAGAGGTTTCCCGGGCCGGGCGGGAAGGAAAGCCGAGGACGAGCCGGTCGCCGCTTCGTTCGACCGTCAATTCGCCGCTCTGGGCCTGAAAACGGACGAGACTTTTCGCGTAGCCGAGATGCCGAAAAATGATGTGGGCAGAGGCGAGCGTGGCATGTCCGCACAGTTCCACTTCCACCGTCGGCGTCATCCAGCGGAGATCGAAATGCTCAGGGCGCTCGATCAGGAAGGCGGTCTCGGCCAGATTATTTTCCGCCGCGATCGCCTGCATCTGCGCATCGGGTAGCCATTCTTCGAGCAGACAGACTCCCGCCGGATTGCCCGCGAAGAGCCGATCGGTGAAGGCCACGACTTCGAAAAACGGAATCGTCATACCTCACGCTGCCAGTTCTGGAGCGAATGCGCGAGCGATCTCGCACGAGCGCTTGAATCGGCTGGTGCAGAGGGCGAAGGCGACCAGACTGGTGTGACCCATGACGACCTCGCCTACGATTCTCCCGACCCGCCGTCTCGCCCGCATTACTTTCACCGGCTTCCTCTTCACCTTCATCGCCGCGCGGCTCCTCGTGATTCTCATCATGACGCGTCGCCTGCCCGATCTCTTCCTTCATCTCGGCGAGACGCATGTTCATCATCTCAACTACGGCATTTTTCTTCTCTCCGTCGCCGGCGGTCTGCTCGTTTTCGTGCGTGCCCCGAGCGACCGGCTGCGGCAGTTCTGCGCGCTCCTCTATGGCGTTGGCATGGCGCTCACCTTTGATGAATTCGGAATGTGGCTGCACCTCGGTGGGAGTTATTGGCAACGCGCCAGCTTCGACGCCGTTATCGTTCTCCTCAGCCTCTTCGGCGTCATCGCCTTCGCCCCGACCATGGCGCGGATGCGCACGCAACATTGGGCCACTGCGATTGCGGCGTTAGGCGCGGTTGTCGTCTTTTATCTGATGCTTTTCCAATCGATCAATTACGTCGGAAAAAGAGTCGGCCCGAGATTGATCGATATCGAGGAAGCCGGGCCGCGCTGAGCCGGCTTTTGGGGTTTCGTCCGTTCTCCGCTTTGCCACGGACAAGGCAGGCGAAATAATCCGACCTGTGCGATTCGTTAGCGTGCTTCTACAAAAACCAGGTGTTCATCTGTTTTCATCGCTCCGCCTGCGGGAGATTGAATTTCGCAACCGCATCGTCGTCTCCCCGATGTGCCAGTATTCGAGCGAGGATGGTTTCGCGACCGACTGGCACCTCGTGCATCTCGGGAGCCGCGCGGTGGGAGGAGCGGCGCTCGTTTTCACGGAAGCGGCGGCCGTCCTGCCGGAGGGAAGAATCAGCCCGCAGGATCTCGGGATTTGGAAAGACGACCACGTCGAGATGTGGAGTCGCATCTTTGGGTTCGTTAGGGAGCAAGGCGCCGTTCCGGGGATGCAGCTGGCCCACGCCGGCCGCAAAGCGAGTACGGCGCGGCCGTGGGCAGGGGGCAAGCCGGTTGGTCCGGAGGAAGGTGGATGGTCGCCGATTTTTGGCCCGAGCCCGCTGCCTTTCGCCGACGGCTACCAAACTCCGCACGAGCTGGATCACGCCGGAATGGAGCGCATTCGCGCCGCGTTCGTGGCGGCGGCGGAGCGAGCCCGGCAAGCCGGCGCGGAGGTAGTCGAGATTCACTCGGCGCATGGTTATCTCCTGCACAGCTTCCTCTCGCCCCTGAGCAATCAGCGGACAGACGAATACGGGGGTTCGTTTGAAAATCGCATTCGCTTTCTCTGCGAAACCGTCGCCGCGGTCAGGCAAGTCTGGCCGGAAAAATTCCCGCTCTTCGTCCGCATCTCCTCGACCGATTGGACGGAAAGCGGCTGGACCGGTGAGGATTCGGTCGCTCTCGCGCGGAAATTGAAATCGTTAGGCGTGGACCTGATCGATTGTTCGAGTGGCGGCAATGTCCCAGACGCGGACATCCCGATCGGCTCCGGTTACCAGCTCCGTTTCGCCGAGCAAATCCGCCGCGAAGCCGGGATCGCCACCGGCGCGGTCGGCATGATCACCTCGCCGGAGCAGGCCGACCAGATCATCCGCGCGGGGCAGGCCGATCTCGTCCTGATGGCGCGCGAATTCCTCCGCCATCCCTATTGGCCGCTCAACGCCGCGAAGCCGCTCCACCAGAAGCTGGAGCCACCGCCGCAGTACGGCCGCGCTTTCGCCTAACGATGCGCAAGCTTTGGGTGATTCTCGGCGCGTGCGCGCTCTTTCTCGTTCTCGCCGGGGCGCTGGCGATCGCCTGGATGAACCCGCGCCTGACGAAATATGTGGAGAGCGCTTCTTTCCGGGCCGAGATGGAAAAGGAGACAGCCAAAGGCCTGCATTTCAAGGACGCGCACTTCGCCCCGATCCGGCGGACCGGTTTTCTCACCGCCGCCTCTGAGAGCTTTCACGGCGGTCAAGGCTTCAAGGCAATGACGAAAATCGACGCCCGCGAGGTCACGACGAAATTTAATCCGTTAGGCATTTTTCTCCGGCGCTGGCAGCTCGATGAGCTGCACATCGCGACGGGCGAGGTCGGCATCCAGACTTACGAACCGAAGCCGGAGCCATCGCCGGCCAAACCCTGGTATCATGTTTTTCTCCCCGACCGCGTTTACCTCAAACGCGTTTGGTCCGATTCGGCGGATATCACCTGGCAGCTGGCGGGAAAGCCGGGAGGATTCTTCGCCGGTCACCTCGAGGTCACGCCGCACGGGCGCGATTTCGAATACGATCTCAGGAACGCCACCCTCCGCTCGGTCCATCTGCCGAACCTGCCGCTGCGGCACGCGCACCTCGTAATCACGAAAACGCTCCTCACCGTCGAGACGCTCGATCTGGCGGCAGGCCCGGATGGGAGCGGCTTCATCCACGGCGAAGGCGCTGCCGGCACCCGCGACGACAAAACCGTCGATTTCAAGCTCCGCTTCGAGCAATTGCCCGTGCGCGATTGGCTCCCCATCTCCTGGCACAAACACGTCGCCGGCGCGGCCGCGGGCGCGGTGCGCTGGCGCGGGAAGGATCCGAAAATGCACTCGGCTTCGGTGCAGGGCGCCCTCCGCGTTAAGGGCGGGCGGGTCGAAGGCATGGAATTCCTCGACAAGCTAGCCGCGTTAACGAAAAAAAAGTCGCTCGAACGGCTGGAATTGAATGAGTGTTCCGCCGAGATCGACTGGGAAAACGGCGGTGGCGAAATCAAGAACATCGCCATCGAGGACGCGGGTAAGTTCCGCATCGAAGGCACCGTGGCTCTGCGCCGGAACTCGTTAGGCGGAGCCGTCCAGCTCGGGGTCGTGCCGGAATATCTCGAATGGCTGCCGCATGCGGAGGAGGTCTTCAGCCGCGCGCATGGCGGCTATCTCTGGACGACGGTGCACTTATCCGGCACGCCCGATCAACCCGGGCAGGATCTCAGCCCGCGCGTGCTCGAAGCGCTCAAGGAATCGCCGGGCGCGTTTCTCGGAGTGATCTTTCGCCAGCTTGGTGAATGGCTCGAACAGACCTTCGACGGAGATTAGTTGTAGCCGGGGGCGGTGACCCCGGCCGGTTTAAGCCCGTCGGTCAGCATCAGACCAGCCGGGGTCAGCGCCCCCGGCTACAACCGCCAGACCGTCTCGCCGCCGACGATGGTGCGGACGGCGCGGCCTTTCAGCTTCCAGCCGTCGAACGGCGTGTTCCGCGAGGCGGAGGCGAAGCCGGCCGCATCCACCGTCCACTCGAGATCGGGAGCGATCAGCGTGATGTCGGCGGCCGCGCCTAACGAGAGCGTGCCGCTTTTCAAGCCTAACAATCGCGCCGGATTCGCCGTGAAGAGCGCGACGAGCCGCGGCAAATCGATCGTCTTGTGACGATGCACGAGGAGATCGAGAAATAATCCGAGCTCGGTTTCGAGTCCGATAATCCCAAAAGGCGCGCGATCGAACTCCACTTCCTTCTCGAAGTTGGCGTGCGGCGCGTGGTCGCTCGCGAGGATGTCGAGCGTGCCGTCGGCGATCCCTTCGAGAAGCGCGTCGATGTCGCGCTGGGTGCGAAGGGGCGGGTTCATCTTGTAGTTGGTCTCGAAATTTTCGATCGCCGCATCGGTCAGGGCGATGTGATGCGGGCAAACTTCGCCGCTGATCTTGACCCCGCGGGCCCGCGCTTCGCGCAGAAGCCGCACGCTCCCGGCGGCGCTGATGTGCTGGCAATGCAGACGATGGTCGCACAACTCCGCGAGCAGGATATTGCGCGCGACGATCGCTTCCTCGCCCGCGCCCGGCCAGCCCGGCAGCCCGAGGAGCGTGCTCCAGTAGCCTTCATTTACGACGCCGTTGCCGACGAGGTTGTAGTCCTGGCAATGATCGAGCACCGGCAGATCGAACATGCGCGCGTATTCGACCGCCCGGCGCATCAATTCGTTATTCTGCACGCAGTGGCCGTCATCGGTGATCGCGACGACGCCGGCCTGAGCGAGCGAGCCGATCGGCGCGAGTTCTTCGCCGGCGAGGTTTTTCGAGATCGCGCCGGTCGTGAAGACGCGAATGGGAGAAACTTCCGCGGCCCGGTCCGCGATCCAGGCGATCGTGCTCGGGCTGTCGGCCACGGGCGAAGTATTCGGCATGCAGACGACGGTGGTGAAACCGCCCGCCGCCGCCGCGCGCGCACCGGACTCGATCGTTTCCTTCCAGCCAAATCCGGGTTCGCGGAAATGCACATGGATGTCGATGAGGCCGGGACTAACGATGAGATCGGCTGCGTCGATCTCATCGGGTTGAGAGTTGAGAGTTGAGAGTTGAGAGAGCGGAGCGATGAGGCCGTCGATGATGAGAAGATCGGCTATTTCGTCGCGATCGTTCGCCGGATCGATGATGCGGCCGTGGCGGATGAGGACGGCGTTCATTGGTGGCACGAGCTTCCAGCTTGCGAGGGGATGAAACGCGCAAGCTGGAAGCTCGCGCCACTTTGGAAAGACGTGCCGCTCACGTTGCGATCCCTCCACATAAATAAAGAATGGCCATGCGCACGGCGAGGCCGTTGGTGACCTGATCGAGAATGACGCTCTGGACGCCGTCGGCCAGTTCGCTGTCGATCTCGACCCCGCGATTGATCGGGCCGGGATGCATGATCAGGCAATCGGGTTTGAGAAGTTTGGCGCGCTCTTTCGTCAGGCCAAAAAGTCGGATGTATTCGCCGAGGCTCGGGAAATATTCCTTCCGCTGCCGCTCGTGCTGGATGCGGAGGAGATTGACGACGTCGGCCTGCGGCAGGACGGAATCGAGGTCGTGCGTTACTTTTGCGCCGAGTTCTTCGAAGGCGCGCGGCACCAGCGTGCTCGGCCCCACGAGGGTGACTTGCGCGCCCATTTTCAGGAGCGCGAAAATGTTGGAGCGCGCGACCCGGCTGAAAAGAATGTCGCCGATGATCGCGACGCGCAGTCCTTCGATCGAGCCTTTTTTGTCGCGGATGGTGTAGAGGTCGAGCAGCCCCTGGGTCGGATGCTCGTGGGCGCCGTCGCCGGCGTTGATCACGCTCGCCCGCACGCGGGTGGAAAGGAACTGCGCGGCCCCGGCGGAGCTGTGGCGCAGGACGATGATGTCGGCGTGATTGGCCTCGAGCACTTTCGCCGTGTCCTTGAGGGTTTCGCCTTTCGTTAAGCTGGAAGCGGAGGCGGTAATGTTGACGATATCCGCGCTGAGCCGTTTGGCGGCGAGCTCGAAGGAAGTGCGGGTGCGCGTGCTCGGCTCGATGAAAAGGTTGATCAGGGTCTTGCCCTGGAGCGCGGGAACCTTCTTCACCTCGCGCGTTCCGACCTGCTTAAAGGCATCGGCCGTTTCGAGGACGACGGTGATTTCTTCCGGTGAAAGCTCGCGCAGGCCGAGGAGGTCTTTGCGGGTCCAGTGCGTGCTCATGGGTGGTAATTGGGGTTGCGAATGCGCAAGGCCAAAGGGTTTGCGGCGAGGCGCCGCAAACGGCACGCGAGGCGCGTGCGCTCCCCGGAATCTGCTGCGCGCTCGTTAAAACAAAAATGAACGATCATTTTGCGGCCTCGCTTTTCTCCAGCCAGACCGCATCAGGCTCGTGATCGGTTTCTTCGAGACGCACCCGGACGCGCTCGTTAGGGGCGGTCGGCAGATTTTTCCCAACGTAATCAGGCCGGATCGGCAGCTCGCGATGACCGCGGTCGATCAGAACCGCAAACTGGATGGAGGCGGGCCGGCCGAAGGAGCCGATCGCATCGAGCGCCGCGCGACAGGTGCGGCCGGTGAAGAGAACGTCGTCCACGATCACGACGGTGCGTTCGCCTAACGGCGTCGGCAGTTCCGAGGCCCGCACGACCGGGAGGGTGGCGCGTTGCCGGACATCGTCGCGGTGCATGGAAACGTCGATCACTCCGGTCGCGACCCGGATTTTTTTGATCGCTTCGATCTCCCCGGCGAGACGCTGGGCCAACTCCACGCCGCGCGCCGGGATGCCGGCGAGAACGAGACCGCCTAAGTCCGCGTTGCGCTCGATGATCTCGTGCGCGATGCGCCGCAAAGCACGCCCCAGAGTTTCCGCATCGAAAATGCGGACGGAGCGTTTTTCCTCAGATGTTTTCTCTTTTTTCATTTCCTTCGCGACCTCACTGGATCGCTTTAAAGGAAGCAGGCGAAACTAAGCCGGCGCCCTCGCCGGCCGCATTTCGCGCACTCTGCGTTCGCGCCATTGAGAGCGGTGTTTCATGATCCAGTCGAGCAAAGCTTTTTCAAAGCCAATATCGGATCCGGCTTTCTCGCTCTCGATCCACTTGTGTTTCAAAATCTCTTCGCGCTCGGCCAGGAATTCTTTGTAGAGGACCGAGTTTTTCAGGAATTGGGAGCCTTCCCCTTCGGGAGCGCCTCCTTCAGCAAAATCTTTCATACTCGAAAATCAGGCGGACGAATCTGTCCTCCTTCTAAAGCATTGGACGAACCAGGAGGCCGTTTATTTAGCAAATTCCCGGCCATGGCAAGCTCACGTTGGGAGGAGATCGCGGAGGCGGCGCGCGATCTTGATGAATTCGGCGCCGACCGGAGAGTCGCTCGCTTCCGCTGTCACCGGCATACCGCGATCGCCCGCTTCGCGCGTCGCGATATCGATCGGGATCTGGCCTAACAATGGCACGCGGATGCGTTTGGCTTCGCGCTCGCCGCCGCCGCTCCCGAAAATGTCGTAGCGCTTCCCGTCCGACGGAGAAACGAAATAGCTCATGTTCTCGATCAGGCCGAGCACCGGCACGTTCACTTTTTCAAACATGGTGGAGGCTTTGCGCGCGTCGATCAGGGCCACTTCCTGCGGCGTGGTGACGATGATCGCCCCGGCCAGCGCGACTGTCTGGACGATGGTGAGCTGGATATCGCCCGTGCCGGGCGGGAGATCGAGCACGAGGTAATCGAGCGTTCCCCATTCGACCTGGCGGAGAAACTGTTGGGTGTAGCGTGTGACCATCGGACCGCGCAAAATCGCGGGCGAGGCGTCGTCGAGGAGAAAGCCCATCGACATGAGGCGGAGGCCATATTGCTCGATCGGGACGATGCGATTTTCCTCCGTCGCCATCGGCCGCTCGCGCGAGCCGAACATGAGCGGAATGCTCGGCCCGTAAATGTCGCAATCGCACAAGCCGACGGCCGCTTTGGTTTTCTCGAGGGCGACGGCGAGATTGGCGGCGACAGTCGATTTGCCGACTCCGCCCTTGCCGCTGGCGATGGCGATGACGTGTTTGATCCCGCTAATTTTGGTCGCGCCGACTCCGGCGCTGCCGCTCCCCGCGGGAGGCGCCTGAATGTCGATCCGCACTTTCGCCGTCTGCACGCCAGGGAGATCACGCAAGGCCGCTTCCGCATCGTTCTTGATCGTCTGCGGAATGGCCGGGTCGTTTGTGGCGAGGGCGAGTTGCACGGTGACGTCGCCGTTTTGCTGGTCGATCCCTTTGACCAGCCCGAAGGAAACGATGTCGCGGCTGAAGCCCGGGTATTTCACCGTCTTGAGCGCGGTCGTGATTTGGTCTTCTGACAGGGGCATGAGCCGGGCAATTTACGGAGCAGCGGGTGAGAGTAAAGACGGGCCCGGTATGCGACGTGCTGATTTCGGAGCATGCGTCGAATCAAATTGAGCGGGCGCGAGCGGGCCGTCCTCAAGGCGGTGGGCTTCGCCGAGGGCGCGACCGGATCGGAACTGCTCGAGCACACCCAAATGCCGCCGGATGACCTGACCGACGTGCTCAACGCGCTCCTCGCGGCGGGTTACATCGAGAGCAAGCCATACTACGAGCAGGTGACCGCCGCGCAGATGCCGACGACTAATTTCGAGGTCAACCCGGGCTACGTGCATGAGCTGCGCACGGCGATGGCGCGGGCCTGGGTTTGAATTGTTAGGCAACTTCTGGAGGGACGACCGCCGTGTCGTCCCCGGTTACAGGATAATAGACACGGACGGGACAGCGCCCGTCCCTCCAGTGGCCGCTGCCGCGGCGCGATTTTCCGCGCTGCGCTCGCCGAAAAGCTGGCGGATCACATCCTCGACCGGCAATTCCTGAACGTTGATATCGGAGACCGAGCATGCACTCAGGAGCTTGCGCGCGACATCGGTCACGTTGGCGCGCGGGACTTTCAGCTGCACGCTC